>VSNQ01000076.1 GCA_009774395.1 Lachnospiraceae bacterium | reverse complement strand
TATATCCGGTCATTTTCCGCAGTATTACAGCAGTCATTCCGGTTTGCGGTGTTCCCGAAACAGTACATTACATTCAACCCCATGCAGTATGTGGTCATGAGGCATAAAAAGGACGATATGGACTTGTTTGCGGAAGAAACGGACACCGAAACGGGCAAGGTCAAGCCGCTGTCATTTGAGCAGTACCAAAAGCTGATTGCACAGCTTGGCAGGCGGAGCAAAGACGCAATCCTGCCCGTACAGATAGCCTATTTCACAGGTCTCAGACTTGGGGAAGTGGCAGGACTGACCTGGCAGGACATCAACTTTGAGGAGCAATGCCTGACAGTCCGCAGGAGTGTCCGCTACAACGGTGCAACCCATAAGCACGAAATCGGCTCGACAAAAAGGAAGAAAGTGCGGATCGTTGATTTTGGCAACGCCCTCGCTGACATCTTGAGGAAAGCAAGGAAACAGCAGCTTAAAAACCGTATGCAGTATGGCGAACTCTACCACAGGAACTTCTACAAAGAGGTTACGGAAAAGAACAGGGTGCATTATGAGTATTACAACTTGGGAATGACAGAGGATGTGCCAGCGGATTATACGGAAATCTCTTTTGTATGCTTGAGGGAAGATGGCTGTCTTGAGCTTCCTGCCACCGTGGAAACAGCCTGCCGGACAGCGGCAAAGAAAGTACCGGAGTTAGAGGGGTTCCACTTCCACACACTAAGACATACTTACACAACAAACCTGTTATCAAACGGGGCGCAGCCAAAAGACGTGCAGGAACTTTTAGGACATTCGGACGTAAGCACTACAATGAATGTCTATGCACACGCTACAAGGGAGGCTAAGCGGGATTCCGCTAAACTCTTGGATAAGGTTGTGGGAATGAATTAAGCAATGAAAACTGAATAACAAAAACTTTCCCTTGTAACTTGCTGATATGGGCAAAAACAAGGGAAAAGGATACATATTTTAAGGCTGGACATACCGCAAAGCCTTGAAAATAAAGGAAAGTTAAGACAGTTAGTAGATAAATGGGAATTTATTCAATTTCCTTTTTAAAAAAAAAGAAACCATCCATACGCTGAACAAGTTCCCAACCATCAGCTCCCAATTCATTTAATTGTGTTTCAAACTCTTGCGCAACCTTTTCGTATTGTTTGGTACTTACAGCTAAAGAAGTTGCGATTGTTAGCACTTTGTATTCATATTTTTTCACTTGAAGATACCTCCATTCAAATCCCGATTTCCCAGTATGTGAAACGGGATTTGCATTTATTTTAAATCATCTTTCGAAATTGCTATTGAAGGATAATGAGAAAGTTCCGTCAAATCAACATTTAGTGGCACACTATAAACCATGTAATAATTATTAGGATTGACGGCAATCAATTCATTCATTTTTTGTTCTGCTAAGTCCTTATCATTTGTAGCATATATAACGGATACAACACCTACTTTATCATTTTCCGTCCCCTGTATATTTCCACATAATATTAATTTTAATGGGGCGTTCCCATTCAAGCCTTGCTTAATATAGTCCGTATATTCCATAGTTTGCCCTCCATCAATTCTGATTTGCTATTGTGTTCAGTTTAGCACATTTATACAACATCTACAAGATTCCGTGTATGAAAAAACAAAAAGAATGAATTCTTCACTTGACAATGTGGTAAAGAGTTTATGAGCCAGGATGAGATTGCGGTTATGGACGGAGGGAAGTGCATCATGCAGCTTAGAGGGGTTAGACCATTCTTCTCCAATAAGTTTGACATCACCAAGCACAAGCAGTACCGGCTTCTGTCCGATTTTGACAACAAGAACGCCTTTGACATCGAAAAATATGTAAAGAACCTGTGCAAAGCAAAAGTCAGGGACAATGACACCGTTGATGAGGTGGAAGATGCAGGCGTGATTGAAGCATGACAACTGAATATTGAAAAACTGAATATGGAACCCGTCAACCAGCTACAAAACTTTTGGACAAAAAGTCCAGAAGTGGAACGGAGTTTTGAATGTACTTGGGAAAGGGCAAAACAAAGCATCCGGCATAGCCAATCGCCAAACTGAATATGCCGGATGCCCGCAGGGTTCTTCCTAAAGGATTGCCCTGTCTTTAGCTTACTACAAGGCAGGGCGTTTTACACCAAAAAACTCTTTCAGAAACCAGACAAAATAATTTTTGAGAAAGAAAGAGGTAGAAACATGGCATTTTTTACAACAGCAGTAACAGGTGTGAATTGTGAGTAAAGTGAAAAATGGGGAAAATAATCAAAGAGAATATATGGTGTATGTAGATAGCCCTTATTGGATGAATATGGTACAATTTTAGAAGAAACGAGGTAAAGCAATATGGAAAAGCAGATTTATATCACAGAGGAAGAACGGGCAAAGTGCCAAAGGGTGGCTGATGCGTTTGCGGAACTGTACGAGATGGAGAATATTGTAGTGCTTGATGCGGCAGATATGGCTTTGTGGAGCTGAAATATTACAAGCCACTGCATGGATTTGAGGAAGATGAAACTTTTACGGACAGCAAGGAATTATTTGAGGCTCTATGGCAGGAATGGTTCAATACAAAGCTGTATCTTATGGCAAGAGAGATGCAGTTAGATGATATTCTCTATGAGAAAGTATTTAACAGTCTGCCAAAAGAAAAACAGTCGGTACTTATCGGGGAGAAAGCCGACTTCGCGCAAAAGGCGGGGGTAAGTCTATGAAATGCTCTGTACAGAGAAATAAAACGGTAGTTAGGGAAGCTCTGGAATTAGCAGGGCTTTTCCCTTGTAGACAAAGATTTTTTTACTTATAATAAAATGGAAGAATGGTTAATAGGGATTCCGCCAGAGCAGGCATAGTGAAATAGCTAGTTATGCACAATTCCATGATGTAGGTTTTGTTGATTAAGAAGTTTGTATATATTGTGGCTGCAAATAATTCTTGTTTGTTAAAGGAATTAAATATGGAGGGTGCTTATCTGATAGAATAAGATAAAAATATACAGTGTTGAAAAGTCACAGGGTATTTTATGTTTCTGAAAATTATAGTGCCTATAGTCATAAAGAGAGGATTGATGTGTATGGAAAACGGAAGGATAAGGATTGCTGATATTGCTGAAGAATTAGGCTTGAGCACTGCTACTGTATCGAATGTGATTCATGGAAAAACAAAGAAAATATCGGACGAAACGGTCAAGCGTGTGCAGGAGCTTTTGGAAAAGCGCCAGTATATTCCGAATATGGCAGGGATACTTTTGGCACAGAATGATTCTAAAATTGTCGGGGTGGTTATCAATGACCATGAGAAATATGAGGGGCATACGCTGGAAGACCAGTTTATTTCTGCTTCGGTAAATGCACTGGCAAAAGAGATGGAGAAGGCAGATAAATTCCTTATGCTCAAAGTAACTGGAAAATGGAGTGAAATCCCAAAGTTTGCTTCCATGTGGAATATGGAAGGCATGGTGTTGATTGGTTTTTGTGAACAGGATTATAAGAAACTGAGGGAACAGATGCATATTCCTTTTGTAGTTTACGATGGGTACATGGAAAGTTCCGAAAATCTTGTAAATATTGAGGTCAACCATTTTGACGGTGGAGTACAGGCTGGACATTATCTGAAAAGCAGGGGACACAGGGATGTACTTTGCATATCGGATAACAATATCTGCATGGATTTGGAAAGGTTTAGGGGCTTAAAAAGTGAACTTCCAAGAGCAGAGCTTATGGTTATTCCTATGGAGCAGGAAGCCCATACTATTTTTTATAGAGAACACTTGGAAGAAATTAAAAAATATTCGGCAGTTTTTGCAGTATCTGATTATTATGCAATGGATTTTATTCAATTCTTAAAAAGTGTGGGGTTGCCCGTACCGACGGATATGTCGGTGATCGGATTTGATAACGTGAGGGAATGTGAAAAGTTCGTACCGCCGCTGACTACGATAAAACAGGATTACAATGAGAGGGCAGTTTTGGTGCTTCAAATGTTATAGTAAACGCATTCAGTATCTGCGTTTTAACTTTTTGTAGTTGCTGTATATTCAATTGGATTTGGATGCAAAACGCAAAGGCATAATTCGTTTACTATAAAACAGTTAAAAGATGGCGTATGCAGGGAGAAAAACGTATTGCTTCCTGTAACTCTGATAGAGCGCGACACAGTATATGATGTAAAATTGCACAAAAAAAGCAACTGAATTTTGACGTGGGTTATGCGCTTAACCATTGTAATTTGTCACAGTTCATTTTATTATTATTACAACTGCTTTAACATAGATTGGAGGAAAAATAAGATGGAAAAGAGAAAACTGGTAATTCCTAATGATATTAAAGCTGCTTTAAAGGAGGTGGGTGTAAAAAAAGGGCAGGCAATTATTGTACATACATCGCTGAGCAGTCTGGGATATGTATGTGGCGGCGCACAGTCGGTTATTGAAGCGTTACTGGAAAGCGTTGGCGAAGAAGGAACTATCATGATGCCAACACAGTCATGGAAAAACTTAGATCCAAAGACAGGGGTTTACTGGCAGGAGCCAGAAGAATGGTGGGATGTTATACGTGAAAATATTCCTGCTTATGATAAAAGGATTACACCAACAAATACAATGGGGGCTGTGTCGGAAATGTTCCGGCAGTGGTCAGGGACACTTAGAAGCGACCACCCTGCAAGGTCAGTAGCGGCATGGGGGCATTATGCGGGATATTTGACAGAAAATCATGACCTATCGGATATTTTTGGTGACAGTTCACCTATTGGCAGGTTGTATGAACTTGATGGATATGTACTGTTGATTGGAGTTGGCTATGATAAGAATACTTCCTTGCATTTGGCAGATGTATGGGCTGAGTATCCGGGCAAGCATACAGTTATCGAAAGCAGTGCCATACGGGTTGACGGGCAGAGGGTATGGAAAGGCTATGAAACACTGGCTGTAGATGGAGAGGACTTTTCAGCAATCGGAGAGGCATTTGAACAGACAGGTCAGGTGCGTCATGTATCATTGGGAAACGGTATTCTTTCCATGATGAGCCAAAGAGCATTGGTAGATTTTGCTGTGGAGTGGATAGGAGAAAACCGAAAATGACGGGAGGCAGAAAAGAATTTCAAACGGAATTGCTTCAAATTGCTGTTCCCGTAACATTACAGTGTCTGATGCAGTCTTCTTTTTCTGTGGTAGACCAGATTATGACAGGGCAGCTTGGAAGCATCAGCATTGCAGGCATTGGGTTAGGAGGAAAGTTTGCGTCCATTTATTCGGTTGTAATTGCTGCCGTAGCATCTGTGGCAGGCATTATGATAGCACAATATATAGGGAAGAAAGACATAAAAGAGGTAGGACGAAGCTTTTACACAAATTTAACAGTATCTTTGATATTAGTGGCGATTTTTACTTCATCAAGTGTGATTATGCCGGTTCAGGTTTTGGGATTATACACAAATGATGTTGCTACGGTACAGGAAGGAGTGGAGTATCTGAGGATATATGCGCTCAGTTTTTTACCTGTAGCAGTCACGTCAATTTTATCTGCATATCTTAGATGCATGCAGCAAAAATACAGTTATATGCGGGCATTTTTGCCAGTGTAGCCAATACTGTTTTAAATTATGTGCTTATATTTGGCAATGCAGAATTTCCGGCAATGGGCGTCAAAGGAGCTGCATGAGCATCAGTAATTGCTCAGTTATTGGGCTGTATCATTACAGTTATATTATTTTTCCATTTGTACCAGAAACATTCATGGAAAATTCCATTTGTAATCAGGACAGATAAGGTGCATATAAAACAGTATATGGTTATTTTAATGCCAATGCTTATATGCGAATTTTTTTGGAGTCTTGGAGAAAACGTCTATGCATCTATTTATGGTCATGTAGGAACAAATGCGTTCGCTGCTATGACGCTGACCAATCCTTTGCAGGCATTGGTAATGGGAGCATTAAGCGGCGTATCGCAGGCAGCCGGAGTGATGATTGGCAAAAGGCTGGGGGCTGATGATACAGGGAGTGCTTATCAGGCTTCCAAAAGACTGATGTATACGGGGCTTGCCTGTTCCATTTTACTGTCAGTGTTTGTAATAGTATTTCATAAATATTATGTATTGATTTTTAAGGTAGAAGATGATGTAAGGCAGATAACAGGGTATCTGCTTATAGCATACGCTTTTGTTGCCCCAGTAAAAGTGCAGAATATGATTTTAGGTGGAATTTTAAGGAGTGGAGGCAGGACAACCTATGTAATGGCAGTTGATCTGATTGGCACATGGATATTTGGCGTACCTCTTGGGTTGTTTTCTGCTTTTGTGCTTCACTTGCCTATTGCAGCAATTTATTTTGTACTGTCTATGGAAGAGTGTGTGCGTCTGGTTATTTCATTGGCAATATTCAGAAAAAAGAACTGGATGCAGAAGCTGTGAGAATGAAAGAAAAAGGAGATTTCTGATATGGATAAAAGCTATAATAAAACACTTTATGCCTGTTTTATTGGTTATATTGTACAGGCAATTGTAAATAATTTTGTACCGCTTCTTTTTCTGATTTTTCATAGTAGTTATGGTATTCCGATGACACAGATTACGCTACTCATTACATTTAATTTTGGGTTGCAATTGTTGATTGATATTTTGTCGGCTACTTTTATTGACAGGATAGGTTATCGGGCATCAATGGTTATTGCACATGCCTGCGCAGTGAATGGACTTGTTTTTCTGACTATTCTTCTTGATATATGCAGAAGCTCTTTTATAGGTCTGTTGATTGCGGTTGCCATATATGCAGTGGGTGGGGGATTATTGGCGGTATTGGTAAGTCCTATGTGGAAGCCTGCCCTACCCCAAATAAAGAGAAAGCCATGAGCCTTCTGCAATTCTGGCAGGGGTAATAGTTCCCATATTGTTATTGGCAGGAATATATTTGTGTCGGCTACGTTATAAAAAGTGTAATTAGATATTAGCTTAAATGTGCAGTTCTATAACTTATGATATGGAAACATAAATAAGGAGTGTTGTATAAATATTTGTATACCAAAGAGCCAGAGGATAAGATACAGAACCGATGAACAAGTCAGTTTGTCGGTTCTTTGATTTTGGAAACGTGAATTAAAATACATTTGGATTGGATAATAGCAAAGGGTGATAATGGTTGCCGACAAGATCCATAAACACCAATATATCCACAGCTTAAAACCATTGATTGCATAATCTCACGCGTTACATACCGTTTTACAGGCAGATACCTCCATCTGCTTTATTTCCATACCATAAAATCCCGTTATCTGCACCCTTCCTCTGAAAATCCGGCTATGTCGTATTTTTACTTTATTGGAATCATTATTGCGAACTTGTTTCGCAATTACTTATTGAATTTTGGTATCTCAATGTTAATCATATGGATATATCCATATATCCTCATATCTGACCGTAAATGACGCAAAACTTCCTTTGTCAATCTGAACACAGTTACTTTCAATCTCAACCATGTCAAGCCAATCCGTTGCAAACCGTACATAATATATATCCTCGTCTATATCTTCAACCTGACAGTTAAAAACAACCATATCATCACATATGAATGTGCCAAAATTATGTGCTGGACTTTGAGATATCTTTTTTTCAAATTTCTCATATGACAATTCGATGAAATATGTATACTTTACAACAGGTTGTTCCCTATATTTCCACACGCCTTTAACTTTTCCAATCTCTGTAGTTCCAGTTACGATGATTTTATCGTTTTCATATTCTATTTTATCTGCTCCAAATTTCATCTTAACACCTCTACTATAGCAACAAACTGGAATTTATTCTGATTCTTCCCAATTATCAGGAATACAATCAAAAGCACCATATTTCCGCAAGAAAAAGTGCTTTTCTTTGTATTCAAAAGTAACAGGAAGCTGTGTGTTTTTTACGGTACACCAGTAATCGAAAACAATACTACCCGGTTCTTCCATGTAAATAATTTCCAATTCAAAAGGAAACTCTTTTTCTTGTGGAGCAGGATCATTTTCCATGCTCTGTGAATAATCAAACCGTAAAAGTCCTATAGGGCTTGGAAGGCACACATAACCACGCCCACCGTTTTTAACCCTTTTTTTCTGGTTGAAGCGTTGAACAAGATTGTCCAATTCACAAATATGCTTTGCCAAAAAAACAATAAAGGACTTTACTTCATCAAGTGAACCATAGCAACTTTCCATATCTACTGCAATGTCGTAATCTTCCTCTTTGGAAATATATATATACCCATCGTCTGCAATGCACAGTTGCTCCATATCTATAATGAACTTTGATATATCCCCGTAGCGATTATACAAGCCAGTACCTCCCCATAACAAATTTGAATTTATTTATGGCGTGGATATTCGGGCATCAAATCAATCAATTTAATTGTCCGTCCTTCTTTATCCAATAGAATTTCAATATTTTCCACATCTCCGCCTAAATGCATCATAAATTCTCTACAAATACCGCAAGACGGAATTATATTTCCATCTTTATATACTGAAACCACTTTTTTAATCTCACTTTCGCCATATGTAAGCATTGTTGATAAAGCATTTCTTTCAGCACACATTCCTATAGAGCCATCTGTGTCAATGCATATACCCTTATAAATATTACCTTTTTTTGTGAGTACGGCAGATGCCACACTTCCTACCCACATTTTATTTGAAACATCATGGGGGTTCAAAACACTCATTGCTTCTTCATATAATTTTTCCCATTCTTTATCCATCGTTTTCCCTTCCTTAATAAAACCTGATTTTTTTTTGCTTGACTTCCCGACAAACTGGAATTCATAAACCTCGTTGGGCAACAATTACGGTATAGTTTTCCGTATCATATGTAACTCCCGTTTCTCTGAAACCATTTTTGTGCCAAAAATGTTCTGCTTGAGGATTCCCTTTTACCCAACCGAGGCGGACATTCGCCATCCCAATACGGGACAGATAAGCACACAGGTCATTGATGATCTTGCTCCCTGTTCCAGTGTTCTGTATGGACACATCCGTCATAAAAAATCCAATAAAGGCTGTTAATTCATTCGGATAGTTAACAGCCTAGGAGTTCTTTTTCAATGGAGCATTTTTTGTTTTCGCATTGTGCATAATCAGGACAGTTATCCGAATAACAGCCATTGCATTTTACATTTTCTGAACATAGGCAACAGGTAAGTCCACACCTTGCAATTCCTAATTCTCGTTTCATTCTTATTCTCTTCAAATTCCGCTTGTTGTTGCGTTTATTTTAGCACATTTACAGGACATCTGCAAGATTCCGTGTATGAAAGAGCTAAAAGAATGAATTAATGCGTTTTGCAGGATTGTCCTGCGGCATGAAGCAATCAACGCATGGCGGGATTTGAAGCGGAAAGAAGAACGGGAAATATCCCTTGACTATCTGATGGCGGAAAAGTATTTTGAAACGTCTGCTACGGACAGCTACTTTGAAAAACAGGACAAGCCGACTGTATTTCTTGTGTTTGGAAAAGTAATGATAGTTGACAATGAACGATTGGCAACAGCATTACCACGGCGTCCGGCTTCCCACTGGTTGTCCGGACAATCGTTTCATAGGGTAAAAGATACAGATTCCCCATGTGAAAGCACCTCCATTTCTTTGTGCAGAAGCTGTAAAGTCCTGCGGATTTGATACCCGGTCGTACTCCGGCAGTGTCCGTACATTTCCCCGATTTCCCGCTGTGTGTAATGCCTGAAAAAGTAAAGGAAAATGATTTTCCGGTTCTTCTCCGGCAGAGATAACAGGGCGGCGGCAAGCTCCCCATTGGTGAGGATAACTGTCTGACCGCATATCATAATGGGGTATTCTTCATAAGGTGCTTCAAAATATTGCAATAGCCATTAAAAGTATATATGATGTGTTCTCTGTATGCTTCTGTGCAAGGCATAAATGATTCCCCCTTTCTCCCACATAGGACAGATTGATATTGTTAGCTGCAACGGTTAATGTTAATCAAATCCTCTGTTTCGTTCGTCCATTTTTTCAAAACTTACAGAATCTTCACGAATTATAATTGTTATGTTATCGTTACTGTATTCTGCTGCAATTTCTTTCAGCTTACTTATAATATCATCTTTTGTCATACTTAACATTTCTTCAATATCTGTTCTGTTCCAAAAATCTTGTATCTCGCTCATCATATTGCTGATACAATAATCACGTTTTCCAACAGTAAGCGTCTTTTTGTCTGCGATATGATAGGAAAATTGGTAGAACAAATCACACCATGCGCCGTATCCGTTTTCTTCCGTTGTTTTTGACGGAAGATATTGATTATAGATGGGGTCTTCCTCTTTCCGTCCCGTGTTAATACTTTGTACATATTTTCCATTTTCCGCTCCGGAAAGCCATGTGGTCAATGCTACAAAAGAAAGTTCGTCACTGTTCAAATTCACGGAAAAATCTTGATAGCCAATATCGCCATTTACCCGTTCCATTCGTTCATAATTTTCATTTGCCCATTCCAGTAAATCCATATTAAAATCTGCAACTGACCTATTTTGGTAATCGGCTGTTTTCAAATTCAATAAAGAACGATAATCTTCCTCTGTACCATTAGGATATTCCCGGCGCTCCTGTCCTTGCTGTATATTTTCCTGTTCACCCTTTCCGGCGTCCAATTCCGAAAGGGGCATGAAGGTATATTCCACGGAAATTTGCAGTTTATCTGTATTCCATTGCTCATTCAGTTTTTCGATTTCAGCATGGATTGCTTCCTGCATAAAGGAATCATTCTGCAACTGTTCTTTCGTTTTGCCTTGTAAGATATTTTGTAATCCGTTGGTAACGCCCAAACGTGCGGCATTGTACTCACCAACAGTAAGTGTATCAGCATCTTGAATGGTAAGGCTAAAAACAAATTCCAACATGGCATTATCCGAAGCACCGAGATAATCAGTCGCTATGCCTCCTCCAAAATCCCGTGTCTGCCACTTTTCAGCCGTGAGGGGTTCTAATGTGTAAAACAGAAAAGACGCAATCTCATTACTGTCCTTTTGTTCATATAAAGTAGTATTTTGAGAGAACTTCTCCAACAAATTATGATATTCTTTTGTGTCTGTTAATTCCCATACTTTATTTTGAAATTCCGAAACACTCATATCTTTATAACCGTCAAATTGTAAGGCAAGCAATTTATCAATTTCTTCATCAGAAAAATCTGTGTCATGGATAGTATCTTTCTCTCTGCTACTCCCCGCTGCGGAAGTCGCAAAAGTAGTAGTTACGCCAACAATGAGTATCGCAGCAATACAAATTGCAAGCAGTGAAGTTTTTTTAATTTTCATAACCGCTGTAATCCTTTCTTCAATAGCATTTTTACTAAAGTTGTTACAAAATGGCAATAGACCGCTTTTTGTTGCTTCCATGTTGATAAGCATGAGCGAATAGGCGGATTTTGATTCTTCTCCAAATTGCCGTATCACGCTTTCATCACAAGCCAGTTCGATATCACGATTAAAAAGAAGATACATCACCCACACAAAAGGGTTGAACCAATGAATGCAAAGGGCAAGTGTCGCAATCAACTTTGTTGCCGTATCATAGCGATAGATATGCACATACTCATGTGAGAGGACATATTGCAGTTGTTTTTCATTGTTCCAGTCCGTTTTTTTCGGCATTAAAATAACAGGACGAAAAATGCCATAAGTTAATGGTGCCAAAATCCTATCAGATTGCCTTACCAAAATTGGACGTTTCAATGGGCGTTCCGCCAGCCACTTTTCTATATAATGATTGTGGACGGGTAAAGCTGTCCGAAATTCAATCAGACAACGCAGATAAGATATTACGAAAAACAATGCAATAATAATTATTCCTGCACACCATACAATAAACCACATGGAAACAGATGATGAAATATCCGCCGGCGGCTGTTCTGCTCCTTGTGTTGTAACAAACAGCCCTTGCATCGTGGGAATGTTGTAATCTGTTCCAACTTCCGGCAATGCTGCAGAAGATATGTTATGAGTTACCAACGTATAAATACTGAACATTGACGGAATCGAAAACGGGATAAGCAGTCTTAATATCACCAATCCCCATAAAACAAGAAAAGTCTTTTTCGGCAGTTTATTGATTGCCACCGCACGGATAAGCACTACCGCAGTAATGAAAGCAGCCCCCGAAAAGCTCATTTGCAATAAATTCATTTGCAGTAAATTCATTTGCAGCAAATTCATTTGCTTCACCTCTATTCCAAATCTTTCACAATCTGTTTGAGCTTCTGAATCTGTTCAGCGGAGAGCTTTTTTCTGCCTAACAGGGCTGCAAACAATTTGTCAACTGAACCGTCATAAATCTTGTCAATCAATTCATTTGTTTCTGCTTCCTGTACTTCTTCTTTGGGAATAAGGGCATGGCACATGAAATTCGGTTCGGAACGCTCAATCGCCCCTTTTTTAATACATCTTTTTATCAGTGTGTAGGTGGTATTCATGTTCCAGCCAATTTCTTTTTTCAGAACATCAGATATATGTTTTGCCGTGGTATCGCCCTCGCTCCAAAGCACACACATTACTTTCAATTCTGAATCAAAAAGTTTAATATCCATTTTTATCCTCCCTTCTATAAGACCGCAGTAGTTTCTACATGGTTATACATTACACCTTTCTTATTGGGCTGTCAACACTACCACAGTAGTGTTAAGAAAAAATTCATAATTTTTATGTCGGATAGATAAAAGAATGAGTGGGATTCCGTAGTAGTCGGCACTGTGCGTAATGTGCATAACTTGCTACCTCTTAGTGAACTTTGCGTTCAGACAAAAGCCAAAGTGCGGCTTTTATCTGCTCACAAAGTCTATGAGTGCGCCCCACTACCTTATCGGCAGAATGTAGGTATTGCGTATGGGGAATGTCACAAAACAGGCAAGTACACGTTTCTCCATAGTCAAGCAGAGCAAAGGGCAGTCAGCAGTTGAGCAATCGTCCTATATCAGCAGGAGTGTTCTTGTCAGCGAGTTTGATGGGCAGATTTACCGCCCGAAATACCATGAGGATTTAGTGCATAGTGAAATCACTCTCCCACCCAATGCGCCCTCTCAATGAAAACGCTAAAATGTGGCGCGAGGATTTAGCTGACACAATCAATGCCACCAATGAACAGTTGGGGATTGCAGTATATTGGGGACACCGTTCTTTTAAGAAACAAGGAATTGACCAAGAGCCAACAGCAGAACAGGCAACTGGTATTTGCTTTTTTGCACTTACCAAATTCTTTATTCTTTTTGCAAAGTGCTTTATAATAGCCATAAGGAGCGTGATTTTTATGAATACAAATATTATATCGAAATACTTACAGTTATTGCGTAAAAGCAACAACTACACACAAGATGATTTAGCAGAAAAATTAGGTATATCAAGGCAGGCAGTATCAAAATGGGAAACTGGAATGACGATTCCTGACTTAGAAGTTTTATTAAAAATTTCTAAACTATATGACATCACGATAAATGACATATTAGAACCAAAGATACAGCCACAGCGGATAACGGATTTTGAGCAGATTTCAACAATTTCTGAAAAGGAATTGAAAGAAGTGTTAGAACAGTTTGACACTAATTCGCTTGTAATAGCTTTAATGGGGGCATCTCCCGAAACAAATAGTTTTTGTGAAAGATTGCTTCCTGATATAGATTTTGAAATGGCAAGAAAAAATATCGGCAGAATTAGAATAGAAATTGTTGAGGATATGCAGAACCAAATAGTTGCTATGATAAATATGCAGGCGGTTGACATGGAAATTTAGAATATGAAAAATACATATGAATTTCATTGTAAATACGAGATTTTTTTGTATAATTGAAATGTGGCAGGAGTAAGTTATATTATATCTTGTGCCAAAGATTTTAAGAAATTGAGGTGTGAGAGTGCAGAACGTTAAGCAGGCCGCTAGGCTTGAAGCATATGCTTCTTATAGTGAGTTTATTCGACGAACTGCGTTAATTGAAGCTGAGAAGGTAATAAAGAATAAAACTGTAGAAGAGGTAAACAATGATAAATAAAAAGAACTTAACGGATATGTTGAAGTATCTAGATTTTATAAAAAAGGGAAATAGTTATGTTAAGCACTATTCTGACTATTCATGTGATATGAAGGTAGACTTAAAAGATGAAAAGCTTATTTTTCCTATACAGATAGAAGGTAGAGAACGAAACGATGGATTTAACAAACCAGAGAATTTCGTGGTATTTGAATGCGTTGATAGATTATTAACAAAAGGGTACAGACCTGAGCATATTGAATTGGAAAAGGTGTGGTCTTTAGGTCATGATGCAAAAAGTGGTAGAGCGGATATTTGCGTTTATGATGAAGATCATGAAAAGATGTTATTCATAATTGAGTGTAAGACCTTTGGTAAAGAGTATTCAAAAGCATTTGGGGATACAAATGCAGATGGTGGTCAGCTATTTTCTTATTGGCAGCAGGAAAATGCAACCAAATGGCTTGCTCTATATGCATCTGAATTTGACGGAAAAAAGGTGATTCGCAACTGTCAGGTTATAAATTGCACCGATGACCCGAATATTATTCAATTGGCTAAAAAAGATAAAAGCGTAAAATTATATTCCAATGCACATACGGCTTTGGAAAAACATACTGTTTGGAAAGAAACATATTCAGGTCAGTGGCTTGATAATTTAATATTGGGAAGTGATTCGGTAGCATATAAAATTGGAGTAAAGCCATTGTATAAAAAGGATTTAAAGGATTTTACTCCGGAGGATAAGATTGTTAATAAATTTGAAGAGATTTTAAGACACAATAATGTTAGTGATAAAGAGAATGCGTTCAACAGATTGGTGGCACTATTCATCTGTAAGCTTGTAGATGAAATACAGAAAACGGATGAGGACATTGTTGATTTTCAGTATAAAGTTGAAACAGATACATATGAAACCCTTCAAGATCGACTTCAAAAGCTTCATAAAGAAGGAATGGAAAAATTTATGAAGGAAGAGATATTTTATGTTTCAGATGATTATGCAGAAAAATTAGTTTATCAATATACCGGACAAAAACGTGAAAAAATGATAGACGATTTGAAAGGGACATTACGTATTCTAAAATTTTATACTAATAATGATTTTGCGTTTAAAGATGTTCACAATGAGGAATTGTTTTACCAGAATGGACGTATTCTTGTAGAGGTAGTTCAGCTATTTCAAAACGATAGAATAATTGGCTCGAATAATCTCCAATTCTTAGGTGATTTATTTGAAAAATTGTTGAATAAAGGATTTAAACAGAATGAAGGGCAGTTCTTCACACCTGTTCCCATTGCCCGATTTATTTGGAATAGTTTACCTGTTAAAGAGAAAATGCTACTTGAGGATAAAATAATAATACCTAAAATAATAGATTATGCTTGTGGAGCAGGTCATTTTTTGACAGAGGGTGTGGAAATGATCAAAGATGTATTAGCTGCTGTTCCCGATACAGATGATGTTGATTCGAATTGGATTGAACACAGCATATTTGGAATCGAGAAAGATTATCGATTGGCAAGAGTATCAAAAATATCATTGTTCATGCATGGTGCGGGAAGTGGCAATATTATATTTGGAGATGGATTAGATAATTATACGGATAAAGGAATAGCAAATGCACAATTTGATTTTTTGGTAGCTAATCCTCCATATTCAGTGTCTGCATTTAAACAACATATGAAATTAAATGATAATGCGCTAAAAATTGTTGATAAAATATCTAATGATGGTTCTGAAATAGAAACTTTATTTATTGAACGGATTGCGCAACTTGTAAAACCCAATGGGATTGCTGCAGTTATTCTTCCAGCAAGTATACTTTTGAATGAAACATCAAATAGTTATATAGCTGCCAGAGAATCCTTGCTAAAGAATTTTGCAATAAACGCAATAGTAAGACTGGCAAGCAAAACATTTGGAGAAACTCAGACCAACACAATTATTTTATTCTTAAGGAAGTATAACGAACCTCCTAAGAGAAGTGATATGGTACAAGATAGTGTAGATGCAATTTTCAATGTTGAAAATATTGAAGATTGGGAGGATTCAGACATTATCTGCGGTTACGTTGACAAAATTGGTATAAGTAGAGAAGAATATTATGAATTTATAAAAGAAGAAGTTGAGTATGGCAATTTTGATAAGAATTCATATTTCAAAATGTATGAAAAAGAATTTGCCAAGCAGTCATTTGTAAAGACTAAAGTTAATCAAAAAGGATTTAAAAATCTTTCAGATGACGAAAAACAGATGTGGTTCACACAATCATTTTATAAATGGGCAAAAGAAATTGAACGCGAAAAAGTATATTATTTTGGATTGGTATATACACAGACCACATTAATAGTAACGGCTCCGAAAGATAAGAAGAAGCAAGTAAAGTTTCTTGGATATGACTGGAGCAAGCGTAAAGGGCAGGAGGGCATTCAGCCACTAAAGAATGGAGGATGTTTGTATTCCGAATCAGATAGAAATGCGGAAGACAAAATAGCATATCTAATTAAATCATCATATAAAAATGAAATGATTTCAGTTAAATCCTTGGATTCATATTATACTTATGCAAGTTTACATGAGATGTTTGATTTTGATAAGTTTAATTTTTCAAAAGCGATAAATACTAATGTAAATAGAAAAATTAAAATTGAAAGCAAGTATATTGTAAAAAGATTGGGTGCGTGTTGTGAAAAGCCTTCCTATGGAGCAAGTGTAAGTGCGGTTGAGGGAGATAAAGACAAGGACTACAGATATATTAGAATAACGGATATTTCTGAAGATGGATTCTTAAATAACAACTGGATGACTGCAGAAACGATTGAAGAACAATATGTTTTACAAAATGGTGACTTCTTGTTTGCGAGAACAGGGGCTACTGCTGGAAAAACATATCTGTATAAGGATTCTGCTGGAAAAGCAATATATGCTGGGTATTTGATAAGATTTAGAACAAACAGTGAGCTTTTGCCAGAATATCTGGATATATACACAAGAACCCACTATTATCTTGATTGGGTAGAGGAATACAAGAAAGTTAATGAAAGACCAAGTCTAAATGCAAACATTTTTAGTGACGTATTATTGCCTGTTCCACCCGTGGACGTTCAGCAGAAGATTGTAGAAGAGTGTAAAGCTTTCAATGATGAATATTTGAAACTTTACGAACAACAGCAACAGAATGAACAGGAAATTCGTCGTCTATTTGATGAGGCACAAAAGAAAGCGCGACATGAATATAGATTATCTACAGAATCCGATTTTGAAATAGGTATTGGAAAGAGAGTAGTTCAATCAGAATTGGATGAGAAAGGTAAAATGCTTGTCTATAGTGCTAACATATATGAGCCTGTGGGAAAAATAACAAGAGAGGGTATACTAAAAGATTACAATGTTCCTTCTGTATTATGGGGAATTGATGGAGATTGGATGGTAAACTTCATTGAAGCCAAAATTCCTTTTTATCCTACAGACCATTGTGGATATATTCGAGTAAAGAATAGCCAAATAAATCCAGAATACTTCTCAATGGTGTTAGAAGCGGAAGGTTTTAAGGTTGAATTTGATAGAACAAATAGGGCTTCGATCGAGCGCATAAGTGCATTGCTCATAGAAGTTCCGGATATTTCAATTCAAGATGATGTTGTTGCAAAATGCCGTAAATCTAAAGATGAATTAGTAATGATAAAAGAAAAGAAAAAGAAGGTTCTTTTAAAGAAGGAAAGCGTATTTGACAGTTACATAAAATAGTGTATGGGGGATGCCTACAACAATTGTAGCAGGAGACAGGCGTCCTCTCACACGAAGATTTTCGCAGAATTAAACAGGGGATTTGCCTCTGCATCGGGTATTGATAATGCGATATACTCTTCCATTGATTTGGCTACCGCACAGAAGATCATATCTCTGGCCAGGTACCTCCTTGCCACTAACGGGCAGTCCCTCCCGGGCATCTTGGCATGGCAGTATAACCATCCCCTTCCCTATGAGGATGGGATCACCGAGAATGTGTACCATAACATTTTTTACGTTTTCATACATTTCAAAATTGTGTCAGGGATTTGTGTGTTTGTTTATGCACCTGTACTTCCGTAATGCTTCAATCCTATATACCAAAATATGTAAGCATTTATTGCCATAACAAAAGCGATAACAGGGGAAATATATGCAATCCATAAATTCGGGTAATCCTTGCCAAGAAGATTTGCCACTGGATAATATCCAGTAAGGGCATAAGGTACGATAAAGGTTAGCAAAAACTGTAGTCCCTTTGAGTAAATTTGTATCGGATAGTCACAAAAGTTTTTTAACCCATAATTGTTATCGGTCAGTAAAGAAACAATTTCTTCGCTTTTCACTGTCCAAAAGCTGATTGTGCCAGTAATGACCGTAATTGCAGAAAAAATAGCAAAAGCAGAAATCAGACTTACACAATAATGAAAAACATCTACTACAGTCCATTTAATTTGTAGGTTTTGCAGGCTATATATCCAAAAAAATACAGAAAAGAATAGGCGGGGTAAGAATGTATATTGAAACTGCTGCAAAATCAAATATACAAACGGACTAATAGGTCGTGTTAAATATAAGTCAAATCTTCCGCTGCGAATCCGTTCACCAATATCTCGCATTGGACTCCAGAAAAAGAAACAACTAAATGAATAGGATAACCAACTTGTTGTAAACATAAAGAGGACTTCATATTTATTCCAACCCGCAACGCTATTGAAATTATGAAATATAACATTAAATCCTACAAAATATACTCCGATTAAAATAGTATTTGCAATGAGTTCAAACAAAAGTGAAAGGTGATACGCTAATTTCCCTTTTATATAAATTATGACGAATCTCCGATACATTCTAAAATAATCCATTATTTAACCCCCTTGTACGATTAGCTTTCTTTTTCCGATTTGCCAAATAATTTCCGTTATAACAAATAAAAAAATAATCCAAATAAGTTGAGTTCGAATATCTTTCCATATGTTCTGCGTGTTCATTTTGCTTGTCATAATTGTTACCGGGATTGCATATATTGCGCGGAATGGAAGAAAAAAATTTATTTTATACAATAAATCAGGAAACATTGTTACAGGTATCCACGCTCCGGATAAGAGCTTATAAATTGCACCTAAAAGCATGTTCAAGGGCCATGTTACAATCAGCCAGAATGCCAACAGTCCGATAATTAGCGAATATAAAAATTGAATACAATATGCTAATATGATTGATAAGAAGCCGCATAAAATTTGTTCTTGACACAGTAACGGTTTGCGTATAGCAACAATTGCAAGCATACTTAGCGGGATGCAGTAAAATACTATTTTCACAATGCTATCGCCCAAATGCCTTGAAAATATCATTTTTCTAAAATCTATAGGTCTTATTAATTCCATAATGATATTCCCAGTCTGAATCTGGGCATTTATCCATTCAATCGTATTACATTCGATAAATGCGGAAATGATAGTAGCTACAATAATGTATTTTAATGTATCTTCCCGATTTATTAGTGGATTTATTTGGCTATGAGATGAAAAAAGGGCAGTCCATATAGAAAATTGTAAATATAAGTATATTATTTTTGAGAATAATTTAGCTCATATGGCGCTGGGATATACCATATGTTCTTTGATGCCAATTACGATATAGTCTATATATTTCCTCATAAAAAATCCCCCTCATATATATGTTTGATTATGTTTTCAAGATTGTTTTCTATAGTAGTATATTGATAAAGCTCCGCTTGATAAGAATTGCGATATGAATTTTTCAATTCTTGCAGTGTCCCATTATATAAAAGTGTTCCTTTATCAAGGATAATCATTTTTGAGCATAGTGCCTCAATATCTGAAATATCATGTGTAGTCAGAATAATGGTTGTATTTCTCTCTTGATTCATTTTATGTATAAAATCTCGTATTTTGGCTTTAGCTAAAATATCAATTCCTATGGTTGGCTCATCAAGAAACAGGATTTCCGGGTTATGCAATAATGCCGCAGCCAAATCCGCTTTCATTCTTTGTCCAAGACTTAGAAGTCTGGGCGGTTTGTCGATAAATTCTGACAGATTCAGAATATCCGAAAATATCTCCATATTTTCCCTGTAGGCTTTTTCTGGAATATGATACATATCTTTAAACAGTTTAAATGATTCAATTACCGGAATATCCCAGCACAACACACTCCTTTGGCCAAATACGACACCAATTCTCAACATAATCTGTTTGCGATTTTTCTTGAAATTTAGACCATCTATAGTAATCGTTCCATAGTCTGGTGTTAAAATTCCTGTCATCATTTTTATCGTCGTAGATTTGCCCGCACCATTTGCACCAATAAATCCTACCATATCACCTGATGGGATTGTAAAAGAAATATTATTTACGGCAGTCATCAATGTATATTTTCTAGTTCCAAAGTATCTAGCTACTTCATCTGCATTAGAATGTTTTTTTACTTTATATGTTTTTGTTAAATTTTTTACTTCTATGCCCATTTTTGTTGCACCTCCAACATCTTTTTAGTATAATACCATTAGAGGTATTATTAGTAAAATTGAAATAATCGAATAAAACGTTCAATATTTTTGAATAAGGAGTATTGCAATGACTATCATACAATTAGAAACTTTTCTAAAAATTACTGAAACAAATAGTTTTTCTTCCGCTGCAAATTTGCTGGGATATGCACAATCAACGGTCACTACTCAAATTAAACAGCTCGAAGATGAACTGCATTGTCTTTTGTTTGAAAGGCTTGGAAAGTCTATTATTCTCACATCGGAGGGGGAACGATTATTAGTATATGCACAAAAAATACTACAGTTGGAACGGGAAATATTACTGGAAGTGCCAGCCTCAAAAGAACCTGCCGGCATATTGAAATTAGGAATTTCAGAATCATTATGTTACAATACGCTTCCACAGCTTCTTTTGGAGTACAAAAAGAAATTTCCTAAAGTTGAAATTCAACTTCAATTTATTTCCCATGCCACATTTCCACTATTGTTAAAAAAAGGAGTATTGGATATGGTATACACATTAAATCCTTACATAGAATCAACAGAGCTTGTCATGTTATACAAAAAGCTGGAAACATTAGGATTCTATGCAAGCCCCAAATATCCGTTAGCAAACAAAAATAATATAACGGAAACAGATTTAGAAAATATTCCGCTACTCCTTACTTCTCACGAATGCAGCTTCAGAGCGATGCTTGTGGAAGCACTGGCAAAATTATCAATTACGCCTAAAATCGTTTTGGAAACAAGCAGTAAAGAAATATTAAAGCAATTCGCCATAAATCAGTTTGGGGTAGCATTTATGCCAGATATGGTTGCACATGAAGAAGTCAGAAATTATTCTCTGAAAAAATTGTGTTGGACAGGAAACGACTTTCCAATATTTTCACAGATATTTATTCATAAAGATAAGCATCTCAATATGGCAATGGAGGGATTGGTCAGAATAATATCAGAACATACGGTCTTAGTGGTGTTGTTATATTTGATTATGATAGATTACTGGATTGTTCAGACAAATTTTATGGAAAACAGCAGAACATTATAGAAATAGCTCTGCTGACCTGATATATCCCTTAAAAATCATCAAATCATAATCGGGATTTATGGGGGGGGATTGTCATGAAACTTAAGTTAGTGAAAGCAGCAAATGAATATTGTAATCAAATTAGAGATATGTTGGACGAGTGGAATGCTTCTGGCGAAAAAATCATTCCCTATGCAATCCGCCGCTTAGACTATCATGATTTTGAGTCTTATTGCAACAATCTTGAAGTAAAAGATACCAGTAAAGGTCTGGTTCCGGATTCTACATTTTTTTGTTTAGACGAAGATCGAAACATTGTTGTAGGTGCTGTAAATATTCGACACTATTTGAACGAAGCATTATTATTAAATGGTGGTCACATAGGAGATGGTGTTCGTCCGTCTGAGAGAAGAAAAGGGATTGCAACCAAAATGATATCGTTGGCTTTGGATGAATGCAGGAAATTGGGAATACAGAAGGTTTTAATGGTTTGTGATAAAGATAACGTTGGTTCAGCCAAGAGCATTAGAAATAATGGCGGTATACTAGAAAACGAGATTATTGTTGATGGTGTTGTGGAACAAAGATATTGGATTGAACTGGCTGGATAAATTGATATTTACGGAGGAATAAAATCTATGGCGTTTCAAATGATACACATGGAAATTGCATACAGGCTATTAAAGCGCATATTACCAATATCAAATCCGGCAGAATTTATCCTTGGTTCTGTAGCGCCCGATTCAGTACACATGAATTCGGATTATGATGTTAATATGAAAGTCAAATCGCATATGTTTGAAGGCCGCGGCAAATGGAGCGATACACAGGATTATCAACTGTGGGATTGTTCTTTCCGACTGGCTGCGTACCATCGGAAATACTGCTGCGCAATGGAAAGTATATATCGCAGCAGAAAGCTGTTAATCGTGACAACGAACCTCACGCTGGAAGAATTGCAGAACCTGGAGGACACCGCCCACGCCCGGATATATGACCGCCTTACGGAAATGTGTACCTCCGTCCGCATTAACAGGGAGAATTTCACAAAAGCCAAAGCAAGGGAAAAGCAAGGCACGACCGCCACCGCCGCCGACAAAATGATGAAAGTGCCGGAAGCCGAAAGCGCAGACGGACACAAGCCGCCTTTTACCGCATAAACCGGGCATGACTGCTGATTGTGCTTAAACTGTTTATCCCAAAACAAGCTCAAAAAGATGAAATGGCATGGGAATACCTATATCGACATAAGTAATATCCACAGTATCCACATATTTAAAACCGTATGAC
>VSNQ01000075.1 GCA_009774395.1 Lachnospiraceae bacterium | reverse complement strand
GTATTGCAAAAGACAAAAATTGTTCCGAATGGCAGGAACAGGGGAAGTACGGGAGCACTGAAGATTGACCGCATCAGAGTGGCGGCATACTGCCGTGTATCTACCGATGATGATGAGCAGTATATATAGCAGTGATATCGAATGAATCACATGATATAGAAAGAGAAATTCATATGATGTTCCGACAACTCCTTTTTTGATGCGAACAGAGTTATCAAGGAAAAAAATCAATTACATTAATATTAGATAAAAATCTAATATTAATTATTGACAAGTATCTAATAATATGATATAAGAATTATATTAGATAAACATCTAATATAAATAATTGATAGAAGTGATAATATAGGGATAAAATTTTTTTAGGGCTTTTTTATGTTTGGTATTATAGAGAATAAAAGAAAGGAAGTCTAATTACTATGAAAGAAGAACAAACATCTAAAATCGGATACAAAGAAATCTTAAAGCAAACAGAGTATCTTAAAATTATCCTAGCCAGCCTAATTAACCGTTTTGGAGATTCGATTGATGCGATTGCGTTTACATGGATGGTTTATGCCTTAACAGGGAAAGCGGAGTGGTCGGCGTTGGTATTTGCGGCAAACCAACTGCCCTCGGTTCTGGTGCAGCCGTTTGCCGGTGCGCTGGTAGAAGGAATGGACAAAAAGAAATTAATGGTCGTAACGGATATTATCCGCGGCGTTATTACCATAGGGCTTGCTGTTTTATATGTTTTAGATATTTTAAATCCGTGGATTATGCTTGTGTTTACGCTTCTGAATTCAACAGTGGAGGCGTTTCGGCTTCCGGCAGCACTTGCAGTAACGCCTAAAATTTTAGGTGAGCAGTATTATGCATATGGTACGGCGCTTCATTCTACATTAAGTACAATTGTACAATTAATCGGGCTTGGTGCGGCAGGTTTTATTATCGGTGCATTTGGAATTGGTACAGCAATTGTAATTGACAGCGTTTCTTTCTTTGCTTCCGCTTTTATTTTAAGTTTTTTACAGATTAGGGAAGAAAATCTGCGTCGGGATAAGCTTCATGTAAAGGAATATGTGGTGGCATTAAAGGCAGGGGTGGTGTATTTAAAAGAACAGCCAGTTATCCGCAATTTCTGTCTTTTGGCTGTTTTGCTCAATGCTGCGATTGTGCCGCTTAACTCCTTGCAAAGTCCGTTGGTGCAGGAGGTATTGGGGCAAGGCAGCGAACTGCTTAGTGTTTATTCAATAGCATTGACAGCAGGAATGGGAGTCGGTTCGTTTGTCTATCCGTTTATCAGTAGTAAATTGCCTGTACGCATTCAGTTTACAGGTTTTGGGATGCTTATGGGGTTGGAAATGTACAGTTATACTTGGGGAAGCCGATTTCAGACAAATATATTTGCCATTTATGCATTAACGATAATTGTTTCATTCTTTATTGGAATGACTTGCAGTATTTTGGTATCTGCTTTAAGCGTTCAATTTATGAAAACAGTGCAGCAGGAGTATCTTGCGCGTGTTGGGGCAATTTTTAATGCAGGCGCATCTGCGGCAACACCAGTCGCATCGTTGGCAGTCAGCGTCTTTACCGCAATTTTTAGTGTTTCGCAAATATTTGTGTTTAGCGGGGGAATCTGTGTTATAATATTTTTAATTATGACATTGGTGCATGTCAGATTAGAATAAGGAGCGAAACGATGAAAATAAAAGTGTGTCAAAAGATTGATTATATTGCAGAGGGAATGGCGCTTTTACAGCATTTGGGCAGGGAAGAAAAATATTTTATTTTAAAGGAAAAGATTGATAAAAAGTACGGCAGTCCATTTGAGGAAGGTCTTGAAAAGTGGAAGCGGTTGAACCAGATTGAGCAGGAAGCAGAAGCAGTATTTCTGGAAGATAAGGAGGAACTTTGCTATTATTTTGGGACAGAGGAGGATGAAGATTCGATTTGTGCAGGAAGACTTGCCTTGTTGTGGGAGGAATTTCAGAAGGAGCGTTTTGCGGATATTGCGGCGCTTAAGGCGTATCTTGACGGGATACCCGAGAATGAATTTTATAAAAAATTTGGGATGCTTTTGCAGACATATAAGAATATTGAGTGTGATGATTCTAAAATGGTAAAAACAAATGAGCCGCTTGCCGTAATATCGTATTTAATGCAGATGGAAATAAAAGATGAGGAAAAATGGAAGGTGCAGAATATATTTATCCATCGGGCAGAACATCAGGAAAAAGTGCTGCGTCTGCTGGAAAAGGCATGTGCGCTGCTTATGCGGTTTCAAAATGAAATTTCTTTTTTGACGCAAGGATTTGTGCAGTATTGGGAAGCGATGCTGCAAGAGGAAAATTTTGCTGATTATATAAAAGACGTGATAGGAGTTCAAATTGGAGATAATCCACATGGTATTTGTCTGTATCCGTCTGTTATCCGTGCCAATGCATTTATAATGTATTCGAATTTAGAGGATGACGGCAAGACATATTGCGGACAAGATATCTATCGAATGGGGATTCTATTCGGTACGGATTTTGACATGCGGACAAGGCGTTCCCATCAAGATATTGGATATGAAAACTATGTAATGCAGGTATTAAAACTACTTTCAGATAAGAGCAAGTTTGAGATTCTTTCTTATATTCATAATAAAGAAGCATATGGGAGCGAACTTGCCAAGCGTTTAAACCTGACAACAGCAACGGTTTCGCACCATATGAGTGCATTGCTTGCTGCGGCGTTGGTAAATGTAACGCGCAGGGATAAGAGAGTCTATTATTCCGCTAACAAAGAGGCATTGGCAGAAGTTCTGGATTATTGTAAAAACGTATTGACAGATAAGAGTTAAATGTTATAGAAGTAATACAGTATGATTTATAATTCCCCAAATTTTGATGTTCAACGAATTCGTTTTTGTAAATGTTATGCAAACGACAAAGGCAGTTTGTACAGGTATTTTGGATTTTGTGAAATTCGAGAAAGACCGGTTATATTATTTCTGAAAAATGCACCAAACGGCATTAACGCTAATATACTATAAGAAACAGTGATATATCATACTGACAAATGTTAAGATTTCCAAATTTTGCACAGCTTATTTTACATAATCGGACAATACGCGCGGCGCAGAAGGGAAAATTATACTACATAACGCCAGAATTTACCGTACTGCACTGGATAAACGTATATGGCTGGCGTTATGTAGTCAGGTTACTTGGAAATTTTAACAGTTAAGTGGTATAAATCGTTCGTAAGTATAGGAGAAATCAAATGGAAATAAAAGAAAAACCGATTGTCAACAATTGCAGCTTTGCGGGAACGAAGCCGATTATGGTGGATTTGCCGTATCCGCCGATTCAGATACAAGGGCAGAACACGGCTTATGCGAATTTGTTAAGCATTGATTATTGTGGCGCGGTATCCGAATTATCGGCGATTACACAGTATATAAACAATGAAAACCGCCTTTCTTGCGAAAACTGCCCCATTGCCAAAACGCTTCTAGGAATTGGAATGGCTGAAATGATGCATTTGGAAAAATTGGGCGAATTAATCGTTTTGTTAGGCGGTAATATTGATTTTACAGCAAGACTACGCAATGGCAGACAGATGCTTTGGACACCAGAATATCTGACATTACCAGAAAATGCCAAAAGGATGTTGTTGGCAGATATTGAAGCGGAACAGGCAGCAATCAATCAATATCAACTACATATCGGAATGATACAAGATGACTGTGTTAACGCTGTTTTAACACGGATTATTATGGATGAAGAATATCATATTATGATATTAAAGGCATTGCTGGCGGAAGTCTAAAGGAAATCCGCAGCTTCGTGCATCTCCCCTACTCGGTTCGGTGTCCTTTGCGGTATTCTGAGGGGGAGATGCCTTTTTGTTTGCGAAAAATGCGGCTGAAATACAGCGGATTGTCATATCCCACAATATTACCAATTTCTGTAACATTATAATTCGTAGTTTCTAACAGCATCTGCGCGTTGGCAATGCGCAGAGATACGATATACTGCATAGGAGTAGTATTTGTGTAAAGCTTAAAATTGCGGATAAACCAACTAACGCTCATGCCGCGGGAGGCAGCATATTCTTCAATATTAATTTCTGCATTGTAATGATCATTAAAATATTGCATCGCAATTTCCATCTCAGAATCGAGATATTCATTTTTCAGTTTGTGCTCTTTGGTAATCTGGCGGTGAATGGAGATAAAAAGCTGTTGCAGCAGAAGCACTAACAAATCCTTGTAATCAGTTTGACAGCGCTGTAATTCTTGAATCATTTGCTTAAAAAGCCGCGTGTATTCTGGCGAAGTACCTGTATTGATAATACGCATATTATCTTGAATGCCGTAACCGCGCAGAATATTTTTTACATTTCCGCCTGTGAAATGAACCCAGAATACTTCTGTTTGATCTGTACCAAAATAGACATATCGCTGTGGTTCTTTTGGACGGTAAAGAACCATATTTCCAGCAGAAACCACGGTGTCCATTTCGCTGTTATCAAAGTAGAAATGAACTTTGCCGGAGGCAATATACAATATCTGAAAATCCAGCCGTCCGCGTGGCCGATGCGTTGGCAGCCTAGGGTGCTTGTAAAGCCGGTACGTTCCGCAGCTTCCGACAACCAGCGGCTTGCTCTTGTCTTTAAAGTCAATTAAGGAGTTGTTTAAATATGCAGCATTAATATACATGGGGTCAAAAAGCTCCTTTCTTGTTTTTTTGAGTTCTGTATTGTTCAGCCTGCGAAAAAAGTGCTGGTTTAGATAGCAAATAAAGCAGTTTCAGTTAGCTGCATTAACGCAATTGCGCCATCTGTTTGTAAATATAATCCGGCTGCTGCCTGGTAAAAACAGCAGGTTCCCATAAGCTGGTTTTTTGTGTTTTGTAAAAGAAATTAATGCAATGCAGATAATAATACCATTCTCCGGTATCGTAGTCTATTAGGCGTTCATTCCAAAGGATGCGCCCATATTGCTGTGGTTTTAGTATAAAAGCAGTTTCATTTAAAAAGTCTTGGTGATAGAAGCGTGAATCAGGATTACAGTAGTCTTTATTGTGACCATGTCGGATGGGCATACCGTTATAATAGCAAAACGTTACTTCAAAATGATTAGGAGAATTTTCGCAGGAATTTTCCTGTGATGGTTCTTCGAAGGCTTTTATATGCAGATTTTTAAGATTAAGGTCGGAGTAATAAAATTCATATTGTCTGTTGCGCATATTTAAAATATTATATGAAATCGCTTCCTCAACCTGCTGCGGTGTTCTGCCCTGCTCTAATAGGTATTTCCCAAAGTGCTTTTGCTCATGCTGTGCATAATTTAAAATTTGGTGTTCCTCCTGATAAAAATAAAGGTGCTGCATTAAAATACCGGAGGGATTGGATTGATAATGTTTTAAAATTGCAGCCGGTGGTATTTCTAAAAGATATGCCTGCGGAAATTGCGACCGTACTTGTGCGCCCTTTGAATTGCGCCCTTCTTTTGACCAGTAAAGTGTAATATTTTGAACAAACAGTATAATATATTCCCCCTATCACATTTATTTTCTATATTGTATCATTTTGTGCATATTTTGTCCAATGTAGTTTATGGATATTTTATGTCAAAAAAAATATAATAAAGTCACAAACAAAGCAAAGCGGCCGCATCGGAAACTATTAATTTTAACCAATGGAATATTCAGAACACTTTGCCGAAAATCGGCAATATGCTTTCTGTGCAGTTCTTAAAAGGAGGGTATGCAATGATAATACCACGGCATTATGAAAACTTAGCAATCCTGCATGAAAATACGCTGCCGGCGCGGGCTTATTATATTCCAGCATCTAGGCGTATGGAGTCACTTGTCGATAATCGGGAAATGTCCGACAGAATACAGTTATTAAATGGAAAATGGCGTTTTCGCTATTACAAAAGTATCTATGAAGTAAACGAAGTGTTCTATGATAAAAATTATGATGCATCTTATTTGGATTGGTTGAACGTTCCCAGTGTATGGCAGATGGCAGGATATGACAGTCATCAGTATATTAATATTCGCTATCCGTTTCCTTTTGATCCACCATATGTGTCGCAGGATAATCCATGTGGAGTATACATACATACATTCGATTATCAGGAGGAAAAAAGCGCACCAAATGTATATTTAAACTTTGAGGGTGTGGATTCCTGCTTTTATGTCTGGCTGAATGGAACGTATATTGGATACAGCCAAGTATCGCATTCTACAAGTGAATTTGATGTAAGCAGTGTCATTACAGAAGGCAGCAATACTTTGTCAGTTTTAGTGTTGAAATGGTGTGACGGAAGCTATTTGGAGGATCAGGATAAGTTTCGTATGAGCGGGATATTCCGTGATGTGTATTTGCTGAAACGTCCTAAGCAGGCAGTCTGGGACTACTTTACCAAAACTGCAATAGAAGGGGAATTGGCAAAGGTTTCTATACAGCTCCAATATTTTGAAAATGCAGTACCGACAACAATATCCATATATGATGCACAAAATAATATAGTAGATCAAACAAAATTAGAGTTTGATGATATAAAAGAAACTCAAGAAATAAAAGAAACTCAAGAAATAAAAGAAATAGGTGGAATAAAAGAGAAAACGGCAGTGTATTATCTTCAGCTGCATATCCACAATGCGGTTTTGTGGAATACGGAAACGCCATATTTATATACGCTTGTAATAGAAACAGAGCATGAAACAATTGTGGACTATATAGGGCTGCGCCGTATTGAAATTATAGATAAAGCAGTGTGTTTAAATGGCGAAAAAATAAAGTTTCGCGGCGTAAACCGTCATGATTTTGACCCAGTTACAGGATATACGGTTAGCTTAGAGCAGATGAAACGGGATTTACTGTTGATGAAACAGAATAATTTTAATGCGATACGGACAAGCCATTATCCCAATGCGCCAGTATTTTATCAACTATGCGATAAATATGGATTTATGGTTATTGATGAGGCAGATATTGAGAGCCATGGGCCGGTTGAACTTTATTATCAGGATAACAGTGATGCCAATAAGTTTGATCATTGGAATGAACCGATTGCAGATAATCCTATATGGGAGGAGGCAATCTTGGATCGGGTACAACGCTGTGTACAACGGGATAAAAACCGTCCCTGTGTTGTTATTTGGTCAATGGGCAATGAAAGTGCTTACGGCTGTAATTTTGAGAAGGCGCTGCAATGGACAAAGATATTCGACAAAGACCGACTAACACACTATGAGAGTGCGCGCTACCGCAAAGGAAGCAAACAGTATAATTATTCCTATTTGGATTTGTATAGCAGAATGTATCCCACAATGGAAGAAATCCATGCGTACTTGGATCAAGATCCGCAAAAACCAATGCTGCTTTGTGAATATTGTCATTCCATGGGAAATGGCGCTGGTGATTATGAGGACTATTTTCAAGTATTTTGGAAAAATAATATAATGTGCGGCGGTTTTGTCTGGGAGTGGTGTGATCAAGCAATTGCACAAGGAACGACGCCAGAGGGAAAAACAATTTATGGATATGGCGGAGATCATGGCGAGCGGCTGCATGATGGCAATTTCTGCATGGATGGCCTAGTATATCCTGACCGTATGCCGCATACAGGGTTGTTGGAATACAAAAATGTGAACCGTCCTGCGCGTGTGGTTTCGTTCGATCAGGAAACACAGGAATTGCGTATAAAAAATTATATGGATTTTACAGACTTGGCAGTATATGCGGAAATCCGCTATGAGGTAAACTGTGACGGATATAATATGGAAACGGGAGTAATTCCAGCATTTTCTGTGAAACCAAAAGAAATTGGAAGTACATTTTTGCATATCACAATACCAAAGAGCGGGCATTCCTACCTTAAATTGTACTACCATCTGCGGAAAAGTACAGCGCTGGCATTGGAGGGAAGTGTATTAGGGTATGAGGAGATTTTACTACAGACACAGGACAATCAAAACCAGACTGCAAAACGGTGGCTTGCGCAGGAGAAGAACAAGGAAACGTCGATTCAGGTTACGGAAACAACAGCGTTAATCTACTGTATAGGGAAAAGAAAAATAGCAGAAGATAAGGAAAAATATAAGGAAAACAGTGTTTTTGAGGATCAGACAGTATTTACATATGTGTATGATAAACGGACAGGATTGTTTTCACAGATAAATTATTTTGAAAGGGATTATCTGAATCGTCCAATGGAGCTTAATATCTGGCGTGCGCCTACAGACAATGATATGTATTTGAAAAAGGAGTGGGAGCGTGCGCAGTATCCGCAGGCGTCAGTACGTGCATATCACACCAAAGTACATCAAACGGACGATATTTTAGAAATCCGCAGTACGATGTCTGTTTCTGCGCCCTCTATACAGCGCATCATGGATTTGGAAGCGGTTTGGAAAATTGATAAAAACGGCGGGATTGCTTTTGATATTGCGGCGGTGCGCAATACGGAACTTCCAATGCTGCCACGGTTTGGAATCCGCTTGTTTTTAAATAAAATATTGAACAATGTTTCTTACTATGGTATGGGCCCTTATGAGAGTTATGCAGACAAGCATCAGGCATCTACACATGGGTTATACCATGCAAAGATAGAGGAACTGCATGAAGATTATATCCGTCCGCAGGAAAACGGAAGCCATATAGACTGTGACTATATGCTTGTTGAAAATGGTCAATATGGTATGGCAGCAGCTTCTGGTCAGCCGTTTTCCTTCCAGGCTTCTGTTTACACACAGGAGGAACTGGAGAGAAAAGCACATAATTATGAGTTAGAGCCCTCGGGCAGTACTGTACTGTGTCTTGACTACGGACAGAATGGAATTGGCTCTAATAGCTGCGGCCCTAATGTAATGGAACAGTACCGGCTTGATGCGGAAACATTTCGTTTCCCAATGAAATTGGTGCCTTATCAGGTGTAATGAAAGGAGGATTCTTCGTATGGAAGAAAAGAAGTATTTAAAATGGTACAATATGGTTGGCTATGGTTCAGGAGATATCGCGGGAAATGTGGTATATGCATTATTGTCATCCTTTGTAATGATTTATTTAACGAATACAGTTGGGCTGAATGCAGGCGTGGTTGGAACGCTGATTGCAGCTTCTAAGTTTTTTGACGGCGTAACAGATGTGTTCTTTGGCGCGATGATCGATAAGACAAAGAGCAGGCTGGGCAAGGCACGACCATGGATGCTGTATGCTTATATTGGCTGTGCTGTGACATTGGTTGCAATTTTTATGATTCCTGTGAACTTGGGAAAAACGGCACAGTATGCATGGTTCTTTATCGCATATACATTGTTAAATGCAGTGTTTTATACTGCCAATAATATTGCATATTCTGCATTGACAGCGCTGGTAACGAAAAACAGCAAGGAGCGGGTGCAGATGGGTTCTTACCGCTTTATCTTTGCTTTTTCTACAAGCCTGTTGATTCAGTCAATTACTGTAAAAGCAGTTTCCGTTTTTGGAGGCGGTGCAGCAGGATGGCGCACAATCGCGATAATATATGCTGTTATTGGACTTGTAGTAAATACGATTTCCGTACTGTCTGTTAAGGAGCTTCCAGAGAAGGAGCTGCAAGAGGATGAAAATGCAGAATCCGCACAGACAGAAGAAAAATATGGGCTTATCCAAGCAGCGAAATTATTGGTATGCAATAAATTTTACTTAATGATTTGCGGTGTGTATATTTTACAGCAGGTCTATACCGCGATGGTGAATATGGGTCTTTATTATATGACCTATGTACTGAAGAATGAAAATTTGTTCGGCGTATTTTCATGGGCAGTAAACATTCCATTGATTATTGCATTAGTGTTTACGCCAACACTTGTTGCAAAGTGGAAAGGAATGTATCAATTAAACCTTAGAGGATATATGTTAGGTACATTTGGAAGAGCAATGGTCGTTGTAGCTGGATATTTGGGCAGTGTTCCGCTTATGCTTTTATTTACAGCGGTTGCGGCGTTGGGGCAAGGTCCTTGGCAGGGAGATATGAATGCAGTGATTGCTTCCTGTTCTGAATACACCTATTTAACTAAGAAAAAAAGGATTGACGGTGCTATGTATTCCTGTACTTCCTTAGGTGTGAAACTTGGCGGTGGACTTGGCACAGCAATTGCTGGCTGGATGCTTGCGGCAAGCGGATATGACGGCTTAGCGACAGTACAACCGGAATCCTGCATGAAAATGCTGCATTTTATGTATCTTTGGCTTCCTATGCTGATAAGTCTTGTAATAACACTGGTGCTTTCCCGCATGAATGTGGAGGACGCCAATCGGAAGTTAAAAGAAAAAATTATGTAAGAAAAATATTTTCAGACATTGGATAAATAGTCTATTAATGATAGTTAACGGACGAAACACGAAAACGGTATGATTCTGACATTATAAATATAAGCATTGCCTTATATGACATATTTTAAGGTAATGCTTATATTTTTCCTTTGTATTGCGCCTTTTTATTAAGGTGCTGGTTATGCACGATAGAAATGATTGAAATAATCTGCATAAAAATTTAAGAGTGTGTTGAAAAAATTCTTTATTTTACACATTTTTATTACCTCCTTTGATTTACAGGCTTATTATAGCGCATTGCATGGGGAATTACGTGCCATATCAGAATAAAAATTAGACAATTTTTGCAAGGATAAAAAGGATGAAACATTAAAAAACGAAAGATAAAAAGAAGAATAATAGAAGGACGAAAGTTAAAGGATAAAAAATAAAAGGACGAAAAAAGGATAAATAATAAAAAAGCGAATAATAAAAGAAATAATAGGATAAAAAATAATCAAAATAAAAGGATGAAAAATAATCAAAATAAAAGGATGAAAAATAATCAAAATAAAAGGATGAAAAATAATCGAAATATAAGGATAAAAAATAATTAAAATAAAAGGATGAAAAATAATCGAAATAATAGGATGAAAAATAATCAAAATAAATAATAGATTAAAAGGAGTAAAAAATGTATCCATTATATAAAGCGATAAATCAGAAATTAAACGTTATACATAAGACCGCAGAACATATTCCGCCGCATCTGCATCAAGCGGTAGAGTTTGTCTACGTTACAAAAGGGACATTGGCGTTTGGTGTCGGGCAGGAACTGTTTCCTATGGAAGAAGGGGATTTTGCGGTTGCGTTTCCCAATATGATTCATCACTATCAAGTATTTGCAAAAGAACCGTGTGAAGTTCAATATATTCTTGCAGCTTTGTCTTTGTGTGGTGTTTTTGCCGACGATTTACAGAAGTATTATCCGAAAGCTCCTGTGATTCCCAGACAGCACATATCTGAAGAATTGCGAAATGCTATAGCGTATTTAACGAAATCCGTAGAGGAGGACTTTGTTGCGGCGCAGGCATATTTGCAGATTCTGCTCGCCAAAAGCTTTCCCCTTTTTACATTGGCAGAACGGGAAGGCGAGGAGAAAGCGGATTTAGTTTATCAGGCAGTTACTTATATGGCGGCACATTTTCAGGAGAATATTACCCTTTCGCAAATGGCAAGTGCGCTTGGCGTCAGCAAATATATGCTGTCAAGAGTATTTTCAGGCACATTTCACTGTAATTTTAATAAATACTTAAATGAAACAAGACTGGATTATGCGTGTGCGCTCTTGGAATACACTGGACAGAGTATTACAGATGTATGTATGACATCAGGGTTTGAGAGTCAGAGAACATTTAACCGTGTATTTCGGCAGGAGTATCATATGACACCGCGCGAGTTCCGCAAAAATCGAGGAACTGCAAAACGGTGCGGCGGATATTCAACAAACGTATATAATTGCTGAAATAAATCACCCACTACCAGCAAAGAAGCAAACGAACCAATTAACACAAAAGGGTTTCCGGTAGTCATATCTCTGTCACTTCCTAATAAAAAACGGACAAAGTTAAGCATAAAAAAGCAGGATTTTTTATAAAAAAGCTGTTATACTTAGGAACTGTCAATAAATAACGCATCAATTTGACTTGTCAGGTACTGACATGGCTAAATGTCCATCTGCGGCATCAGATTAACAAGTTATTTTTTGATAGTTCCTTAGCGTTGAAAAGTCTGAGCTAAGGATATACTGACGAACGCTAAGATTTTCCAATTTCTGCACAGTTCATATTGTATAAGCGGACAATACGCACTGTGCAGAAAGGAAAATCTAATCGCTCGTAAGTATAACAATATGCACACAGACGCACAAAGGAAAATTGCTGCTTTGCAGCGTGCATCTGGCGCGGATGGGGCTGTCGCAATAAGCTTTGATTATACAAGATAGGAGGTTGTATATGGAGTGGGTACAATTGATAAATGCAGCAATCGAATATATAGAAAAGCATTTGACAGAAGATATACACTGTGAAGATGCTGCCCGATATGTGCATATTTCGTCGTTTCATTTCCAGCGAATGTTTAATCTTTTAACAGGTATAACCGTGGGCGAATATATTAGAAAACGACGACTGACTTTGGCAGGAGAAGAATTAACAAGGCAAAATACAAAAGTAGTGGAGGTTGCGCTGAAGTATGCTTATCAGTCGCCGGAGAGCTTTGCGAAGGCGTTTACGCGATTTCATGGAGTCACTCCAAGCCAGGCAAAAAAAGGAAGTGAACTGAAATCGTTTCATAAGCTTGTAGTGAAAATATCAGTGGAGGGTGGTACAATTATGGATTATCGTATTGAGAAAAAAGAAGAATTTAGGCTGCTTGTTTATGCCAAAATGTTTACTGAGGAGAGCAGCGAAAAAGGGATTCCTGCGTTTTGGGAAGAGTATTATCAAAATGAAGTATACAAGAAAGCACCAGGATATCTGGGAATCTGTGCACAGGAAAAAGAGGGTGCTGGGGAATTTATGTACGGAATTGGCTGTGACGCTGATGATGTGAAAGAAGTGCCGGAAGGGTTTCAGATTATCCATATTCCGGCATATACATGGGCTATTTTTAAATGTGTAGGGCCGACACCAGACGCGATACAAAAGACATGGGAAGACATCTATCGCCAGTGGCTGCCGGAAACAAAGTATAAACTGATACCAGATTATGATATTGAAAATTATTTGCCGGGAGATAATACAGCAAGTGACTATATCAGCGAAATATGGCTTCCTGTAATGGAAAAATAAAAGGTACTTTTTACACTCGTTCCATGCACTTGCTGCATGGCATCAGAGTTAGCGCTAAAATGCCTGTTTTTGGGCATTTTGTGTGCATCAATTGTAACAAATATTTATTTTGCCCTGCTGGACAATCAAAAAGAAGATATCTTATAATTGTTTCAAATAGTTCAAAATAGTTACTTTTTTCCTATTCCCCAAACAGAGGTTTTGTGATATACTTTGTATTTGTAACATAGAATCATAGGCAATACATTTTGTGACGCCTATCTTATTTTTTCAAAGGATTTAAAATCCAGAGGGGAGAACAATGTACCAATTAAACAATTTTTTAGATAACCCAAATATGAAGTTAATCGATCAGAAAGGGCCGTTCCGGGTCTTTGAGCATGAGAAGGATTTAAGCGTCAGTCCTTCCAGCGCAGTGACAGCTTATTTTTCTTCAGAAATGAATGTGCGCAAGCGTCAGGTCTTTGTGGAGTTAGAGAATGGCGGATGTACCCTGCAGGCAGGCGCAATGCAGTGGATGCTCGGTGATGTCAGTATGGAAACTGGTGTGAAGGGTGTGGGAAATTTTCTCGGCAAAATGGCAAGTGCCGCGGTCACAAAGGAATCCGTTGTAAAGCCGATATATACAGGAAAAGGCGTTATGATGCTGGAACCTACCTATAAACATATTATGCTTTTGGACGTGTCAGAATGGGGAACCGTGGTGTTGGATGATGGACTGTTTCTTGCTTGTGAAAATTCTATCACACACAAAGTCGTTGCAAGAAGCAATCTCTCTTCCGCAGTATTGGGAAATGAAGGACTGTTTAATCTGTCACTTACCGGAAATGGAATTGCAGTATTAGAATGCCCAGTAGCAATGCCTGAATTAATTGAGTTTAATTTACAGAATGATGTTGTGAAGATTGATGGAAATATGGCGATTGCATGGTCAGGCTCTCTTGATTTTTCAGTAGAAAAGTCTGGAAAAAGCCTGCTGGGATCTGCAGTATCGGGTGAGGGATTTGTCAATGTATACCGTGGAACTGGTAAGATTTTAATGGCGCCAACAGCATAATTTGTAAAGATAAGTGTCAGCGCTTACAAGACACAGCGCGGCAGAAATGGAGAGGGTAATGGTAGATAGTAGTATTTTGGATAATCGGAATTTAAAGGAAATTTCTTCTATGGGAAATTTTCATGTATTAGAACATCAGCGGGATTTAAGTGTTTCTGATATCTCAGCACTGAATCAGTATTTTGCGGCAAAGATGAATGTACGTAAGCGTCAGCTTCTGCTGGATTTGGATAATAACAGCTATATTGTACAGGCGGGCGCAATGCAGTGGATGAGCGGAGGCGTAACAATGTCCTCGAATGTTAAAGGCGTAGGGGATTTTCTTGGGAAAATGGTCGGCGGCGCAGTAACGAAAGAAAGCGCAGTCAAGCCGCTCTATCAAGGCAGTGGAAGAATGATGTTAGAGCCTACATATCGTTATATTATTTTAGTGGATGTATCACAGTGGGGAACAATAGTTTTGGATGATGGTTTATTTTTGGCGTGTGATGGCAATATGCAGCAAAAAGTAGTGGCACGCAAAAATATATCCTCAGCAGTGCTTGGCGGCGAAGGTTTATTTAATCTATCTCTGACAGGGAAAGGAATTGCCGCACTCGAAAGCTATGTGCCGTATGACGAATTAATAGAAGTAGTGCTGGATAATGACGTCATGAAAATTGATGGGAATATGGCAATTGCATGGTCAGGCTCTCTTGCATTTACAGTAGAGAAGTCTGGTAAAAGTCTGCTGGGTTCCGCCGTATCGGGTGAGGGATTTGTCAATGTATACAGAGGAAGCGGCAGAATCCTTCTAGCGCCGACGGCTTCGGAACGAAAGGCAAATCCAACGGACTCAAGCAGTGCAAAAGGAAACAGCCAAAGCAAAATGAGTAAGGCTTCCAAAGCGTTTGGGGCACTTTCGGATGTACTGGATGCACTGAATTAAACAGAAAGGAACAAGCTTGAAAGTAAACGCGTGCTGAAGCGCGCAGGGAGGGATAGAAGTATATGTATAGAGCTGGAATTGACTTAGGCGGCACCAATCTGAAAGCTGGAATTGTTGACGAACAGCAAAAGATACTGGCAGAGGCGTCGATTCCCACGAAAGCAGAGCGTCCAGCGTTAGAGATTATCAAGGATATGGCAAGTCTGGTGTCACAGTTATTAGAAAACTTGACGATTGTGCCAGAAAGCTTGATTGGAATTGGTGTAGGCAGTCCGGGAATTGTGGACGCACAGGCAGGCATTGTGCGCTATTCCAACAATATCAACTGGGAGAATATCCCATTGGTGGACGAATTAAAAAAATGTTTTAGGGAAAATTATTTACCTAAGAAAGATATTTCGATTCAATGCGCCATTTCCAATGATGCAAACTGTGCGGCACTTGGCGAGGTGAAAGCAGGTGCAGCAAAGGATGTGCAAAATGCCATATTGTTAACGCTTGGAACGGGTGTGGGCGGTGGTATTATTCTGGATGGAAAGGTCTTTGAGGGCTGCTATGCAGGCGGTGCGGAACTTGGGCATACCAGCCTGATATTCGGTGGTGAGCCGTGTACCTGCGGCAGACGTGGCTGTGTGGAAGCATATGTATCAGCAACCGCATTAATCCGGGATGCAAAAGCTGCACTAAAGGCAAATCCAGACTCTCTTATGCATCAGCTTTGCAATGGCGACCCTGAAAATATTAATGGGAAAATTCCTTTTGACGCAGCGTGGGCAGGTGATACTGCGGCGAAAAAAGTGGTGGACAATTATATTATGTATTTAGGAGAAGCAATTGCAAATTATGTAAATATTTTTCGTCCAGATGTCGTGTTGCTCTCTGGCGGTATCTGCAATCAAAAAGAAAAACTTACCGATCCGGTCAGTGCATATCTGGCAGATAAATGTTTTGGCACAGACAAAGCATGGATACCGCCAGTAAGATGTGCAATTCTTGGCAATCAGGCAGGGATGATTGGGGCAGCAAATTTAATAGGGTAATAATATCTGCCTTTTAACAAATGATTTCATTTCTTTGTTTCTGCTATCATATATTGAAGATAAGAACTGTGGTATTATTTCGTAGGGAGAATCTTTATATATGGAAAAAACAGCAGCTATCTTGGCGAATATTGATCAGTTTGTCTGGGGGCCTGTAATGCTTGCCTTAATGCTTGGAACGGGAATATATCTTATGCTGAAAATGCGTTTTCTGCCGCTGCGCAATTTAGGTTATGCGCTCGGCTGTCTGTTAAAACGGGAAACGGGGAAGGAAAAAGAGGGTGAAATTTCACCGCTTGCCTCGCTGACAACCGAACTGGCGGCGACTATCGGCACAGGAAATATTGTAGGAGTTGCAACGGCAATGGTGCTTGGCGGCGCAGGGGCGCTGGTTTGGATGCTGCTTGCTGCATTTATTGGATTTTCCACAAAGTTTGCTGAAAGTATGCTTTCTGTAAAATATCGGGTGCAGATGCAAAACAAAACAATTGCAGGCGGCCCGATGTATACATTAAAAAATGCTTTTCCATTAAAAAAACTCGGTAGTGTTCTGGCGGTCTTATTTGCATTGTTTGCAGTATTTGCTTCCTTTGGCATGGGAAATATGGCGCAGTCTAATTCTATTACAACTGCACTGGTAGAAACGTTTAATATACCACAGGCAAAAAGCGGATTAGTGCTGTCTATTTTAACCATATTGGTAATTTTGGGCGGGATTCAGGCAATTTCTAAGATTACTTTATATATGGTGCCGTGTATGGCACTGTTTTATATTATTGCTGCAGTGACAGTGATTGTCGTTCATATAGAACATTTGCCGCAAGGATTGTTGGAAATCATCACAATGGCATTTTCTCCGAAAGCGGCGGTAGGCGGGATTGGCGGTGCCATTGTTGTTTCCATGCAGGACGCGGTTCGTTACGGTGTTTCGAGAGGGGTGTTTTCCAATGAAGCAGGACTTGGCGCGGCAGGTATTAGTGCAGCGGCAGCAGAATCCGCAAGTCCTGTGCGTCAGGGCTATATTAGTATGACCGGTGTATTTTTCGATACGATAATTATTTGTACATTGACGGGGCTTGCAATCGCTGCGTCGGGTGTGTTAGGGCAAAAGGAAGCAAGCGGTGCGCTTTTAACAGGAGCTCCGCTTGCAATTGCTGCATTTTCAACAGTTTTTGGTGATATGGGAGGCTGCTTTGTCAGCATTGGTATTAGTTTGTTTGCATTTGCAACGATTATTGCGTGGGAGTATCAGGGCGAACGCGCATTTGAGTTTTTAACAGGCAGACCAAAGTTCAATATTTGTTATCGTTTTGTCTATAGCTTAGTTACGTTTATTGGTGCGGTCTGTGCGCTGGATATTGTGTGGGATTTCTCGGATATTATGAATGCAATGATGGCAATTCCGAATTTAATCTGTGTTTTGGCGCTAAGCGGCGAGGTGAGCAAAGATATAAAAGAATATCAATATAGTATTCATCATAAATAAAGAACATGACACAATGCAGCCATGCTAAGGTGCAAAAAGAACACTGCTTTTGGCAAAAAAAGAATAGTTATTTTGTTAATAATGGATTATAATATACCTAGCAAATGGTACGAGTACACTTTTGTGCTTATTATTCGATTATAAATGGATACAGTAGAGCACATCAATGCAGCCTTTGACAAGGAAGAGTACACTTTTGTGCTTATTATTCGATTATAAATGGAGGCTGTCGCATTATGAAAAATGTACACAAGATAGCATAATACCATGCTGCGTTTTATACAATATCTTGTATCATCAAAGCTTATTGCGACAGCCTCACGATAAAATACCAATGGGGGTTATTATGTTTACAGAAACAAATATACACGCAGTTGCCGCAGATTCAACATTTCAAAAAGGACGTCAGCTTTATCGCAGCGGCAGCGTACAAAGCATTCAGATGATAGATACTGTAAAAGATGGTAAAGATTTTTTGAGGATTAAGGCGTATGTGCAGGGGAGCGGTTGGCGATGTTATAATGTCAATATTTTACTTGATAGTCAGGAAGAAGAAATTGAAACGTTTAGCTGTGAGTGTATGGCGGCACAACAATATGCAGGGCTTTGTAAACATGGTGTTGCAACAATGCTTCGTTATATCAAGGTGATTGAGGATCAGAATAAGAGAAGCCAAGAGCCAGCAAAAAAAATTACAGTAGAGCTGCCAAATAAAAATCATCAGACAGATGAAAAAAATACAGCAGATAGATCACACGATGCCTCTATGACTGCGAAGCGGTCTGCGCAACAAACTGCAAAACAAAATAGCGTATATAAAACGGATACAGAGTTATATAATATTTTAATGGAGAACGGTATGCGGCAACAGCTTCAGTACCGTCAGCAGTCGGTAAAAGGAAAAGTTACGGTAGAGCCTACATATCATAATAATGATGGCAAGATAAGCGTTGATTTTAAAATTGGCATAAAACAAAAATATGTTTTAAAAGATTTAAAAGCTTTTGCTGCCGCAGTGCGTAATAATGAATTTGTTCAGTATGGCGCTAAGCTTGAGTTTTACCATCATATATCAGCGTTTGATTCAGACAGTGTTCCGATTGTCGAATTTATAAGGGATAATGCAAATAGTATCTCCGTGAACAGTTATAATAGTTATAACAGCTATTATAACTATTATTATTCGAGAGATTCAAAACGTGAAATGCCATTATCAGACAGCTTGCTGGATCGGTTTCTTGAGATTATGGATGGCAGGGACTTAATGGTAAAACGACGTGCAAATTATAGTAATGAAGTGGAATGCTATCATGTGGAGAGCGGAGAACCACAGATGCCGCTTGAAATCAAGAAAATGGCATATGGCATAGAATTAAAGGTGCAGAAGTATGAAATCACAAAGGGAAATCAATACTACTATATTTGTGATACAACGAATAACGTGATTTATCGGGTAGCATTTGAAGATACTGCTAAGATATTGCCGTTGCGTGAATATATGAATAAAATGTCCGGTAAAGCTATTTTTATAGCGGAAAGTGAACTCCCAGTATTTTGCCGCGATCTGCTTCCGGAACTCGATAAGCATTATAAAACGGAGATAATTGGATTAAATCCCAGAGAATATCTGCCGGACGAGGCAAAATTTGAGATTTATCTTGATATGCCGGAATATGATGTAATCAATTGCCAAATTCAAGCTATTTATGGAGAGGAAAAACATAATGCGACAGGACTGTCAGAAAATAACAGATGGGATGAAAACAGCAATATTATGGCGGAAATCCGTGATATCCAGCGTGAAATGGATGTGGACAGCAGAGTAGCCGTTTTATTTCCAGTGTACGATTTTGTGAGGAAAACAAGAGTGCTTATGGAGGACGGCGATGCAATTTATACATTTTTAACAGAGGGAATTAACGACCTTCATGAACTGGGGGAAGTATTTATCTCTGATAAAATGAAGAAAATGCAGGTGATGAGTACCCCAAGCTTTTTGATGGGCATATCACTAAAAAGCGGTCTTCTTGAATTAACGCTGGATTCTAAGGATATGCCGCTTGAGCAGCTTGCGGAAATATTGACGAAGTACGATCGCAAAAAGAAATATTATCGACTGCGGGACGGTTCGTTTATTGATATGCAAGATGCTGAAATGACCAATATGATTTCACTTGTAGATGGTTTGCGGCTTACGCAGAATCAGTTGAAAAAAGGTGAGTTTACTGTTCCCAAATACCGTGCACTGTACTTGGACAGCCTTTCAAAAGAGAATGGTATTTCCTATATCCATAAAAATAAGGGTTTTAAGCAGCTTGTCCGCAATATGAAATCAGTGGAAGACTGTGATTATGACGTACCACAGTCCTTGCAGGATGTTATGCGCGAATACCAGAAAAGCGGTTATCAATGGCTGCGTGTTTTGCACGAAAATGGTTTCGGTGGGATTCTAGCCGATGATATGGGACTTGGAAAGACATTGCAGATTATCGCATTTTTGCAGGCAAAGTATGAGGCAGTAAATAACGAAAGCGAAGCCAATGCGGACAAGAAAGCGGGGGCAGTGCAAGGGAAGGTCGGCAGAACATTAATTGTCTGTCCGGCATCTTTGGTCTATAACTGGCAAAGCGAGATAGAACGTTTTGCACCGAATCTGCATCCTGTTATGATTACAGGAGATGCTGTCCAACGCAAAATATTAGTGACACAAAGCCAAGAAAATGATATTCTTGTCACTTCCTATGATTTGTTGAAAAGGGATATCAAGAATTACGAAAATATTGAGTTTTTTTGTGAGATTATTGATGAAGCACAGTTTATTAAAAATCAAAATACACAGGCGGCAAAAGCAGTGAAAATGATTCAGGCAGGAACAAAATTTGCACTGACTGGAACGCCTATGGAGAACCGTTTAAGCGAACTTTGGAGCATTTTTGATTATCTAATGAATGGCTTCCTATTTAGTTATAAGCAGTTTAAGGAGGAATTGGAAGAACCGATTGTCAGTAAGAAGGATGAAGCTGCGCTGCTTCGTCTGCGCAGAATGATAACACCATTTATTCTGCGCCGCTTAAAGAAGGACGTGCTTAAAGACTTGCCAGATAAACTAGAAGAAGTGGTTTATGCCAAAATGGCAAAGACACAACAAGATTTGTATGATGCAAATGTACAAAAAATGAAGATGATTCTTACTAAACAGTCTGACCAAGAATTTCGTGAAAATAAATTACAGCTATTGGCTGAGCTTACAAAGCTTCGGCAAATCTGCTGCAATCCCTTGCTTATTTATGAAAATTATGACGGTGCATCCGCTAAAGTGGAAGTTTGCATGGAACTGCTGCATAACGCAATAGAGGGGGGACATAAAGTGCTGTTGTTTTCCCAGTTCACTTCTATGCTTGACCTGCTAGAGCAGACAGCGCAGCAGGAGGGCATCAGCTTCTATAAATTGACAGGGCACACTGCAAAGGAAGAACGTATCCGTATGGTCAACGCATTTAATAAGGATGATACACAGCTATTTTTAATCTCATTAAAGGCAGGCGGTACAGGATTGAACCTGACAAGCGCCGATATCGTAATTCACTTTGATCCGTGGTGGAACCTTGCTGCACAGAATCAGGCAACCGACAGAACACACCGCATTGGTCAGAAAAATGTTGTGACCGTTTACAAATTAATTGCAAAAGGCACGATTGAAGAAAAAATTGTTAAATTGCAGGATGCCAAACAAGAACTTGCCGACCAAGTGCTGGGCGGAGAAAATATGGATAAAACAACTCTGTCAAGGGAGGATTTAATGGAACTATTGGGGTAGTTTTACGTGTGAAAGGAAGAATGAATGGCAAGGACAGTTGCAATTGGTACACAGGATTTCGAAGATTTGCGGGAAGGGGAATACTTTTATATTGACAAATCGTATTTTATTAAAGAATGGTGGGAGGCCGGAGATGCGGTTACGGTGATTATGCGTCCGCGCCGTTTTGGAAAAACATTAAATATAAGTATGCTGGAATGTTTTTTTTCCGATCGTTATGCGGGGCGTGGGGATTTATTTCAGGGGCTGTCCATCTGGCAGGAGGAACGTTATCGGCAGATGCAGGGGACATTTCCCGTAATCAATCTGTCTTTTGCCGCGGTAAAGAGCGGAAATTATAAAGGCTGTTACACACAAATTTGCAAGATATTGGAACAAACATTTGCAAAGCACAATTACCTTTTGAAGAGCGATAAGCTGGATGATGATCAAAAAGACAGCTTTCGGGAGGCAAGGCAGCTATTAAAAAAGAAAGGCGATGAAGCAGAAACAGCTTTTGTATTAAACACCCTTTCAGAATTGCTTTACGTGCATACTGGAAAAAAGCCAATTATCTTATTAGATGAATATGATACGCCCATGCAGGAAGCATATATACGTGGTTTTTGGGAAGAAATTGTAGACTTTGTGAGGAATCTGTTTAATGCTACATTTAAAACGAACCCAAGCCTGCGGCGAGCCGTGATGACTGGAATTACTAGAGTGAGTAAAGAATCCATATTTTCAGATTTGAATAATCTGGAAGTGGTTTCAACAACTGCAAAGAAATATGAAATAGCGTTCGGATTTACGCAGAACGAAGTATTAATTTTTTAGATAAAAAGGAATTTGATACTTATTGGGCAAATACAAGCTCTAATAGCTTAGTTGCAATGCAGCTTCAGCGAAGTAATGCGGAAATAAAACAAAAATTTGAAATAAGGCTACCGCAATCCCACTGGCTTTAGACGGTGGGTTAAGGTAGCCAAAAGTGGTGGTTTGTGTTATATTTGCATCATGGGAACATGGAAATCTAAAAACAGACACAAGTATTTATTACAGTACCACATAATTTTTATATGCAAATACAGAAAGAAACTGCTGGTATCATAACAGATATCGGATGATATAAAACAGCTTTCGTATGAGATATGTCAGAAATTTCATGTATTTATCAGATATAATGAAAAAAGCGTTAAAACGCTTGGATAAAGACCATATTCATTACATGATAGAAACAGAACCAACAATGTCTGTCAGTAATATTGTAAACCTGATGAAAAGTTATACTACATATCATATTTGGGAAAGATATCCCTATTATCTACAAAACCATTTCTGGAAGGAACATACTTTTTGGACAGATGGATATTTTGCTTGCAGCGTTGGTAATGTTTCGGAAGAAATGTTGCGGAAATATATAGAGAACCAAGGATAGAAAGGTGGTGACAGTGAGTG
>VSNQ01000074.1 GCA_009774395.1 Lachnospiraceae bacterium | reverse complement strand
CGATACTTTTGAAATAAAAAAGGAAAGCTACTCATATACCTTAGCAGCATTTCCTTTTTTATATATTATAATGAACGGCAAAATGATTTGCCATTCAGTTGCGCCTGCCGCACGCCGCAAAGCGGCAATTTTCCTTTGTCCGGCTGTATGGTATTTTTATACTAAGTGTCAGTCTTTTCGACACTTAGGAATTGTCAAAAAATAACTTGTTAATTTTCACCATATAAATGAAGCGTTATTTATTGATAGTTCCTTAGTATAAAGTGTTTGCATAAATTTGACCTGGCACAATGCTGTACTAGCAATGTCCTCTATGATGTCCGCCGCCATGACATCCACCACGATAGCTTCTGCGCGTCGTTGTACTTTGTGTATAAACAGGCTTCCCATGCTCATGGCAATGGTCACAGATTCCGTCCAAATCATCATCATAGAATGAATCACAGATTCCATTACAATCAGCATCTGTATAGCAGTGATTATCACAGATTCCGTCACCGTCTTCGTCTATAAAACAATGATCGCCACAAATGCCGTCACCATCGTAATCCATAAAACATTCTCCAAGATTGCAGCCTCCGATACTACAAGTTGCTGTGCCGCCGCAATGTGCCTGCACGGTAAATGGCGCAGACATTACTACAAGACAAGATAATCCAACAAGAACTGCTTTTTTCATAGACTAAAACCTCCTTAAATTCTCTTATTTCTTATAGCATAACACAACCTTTTCGTCTTTTCAATCCAATTATGGATTTATTATGCACTTAATTGGGAACATTGTAACAGTTCAGATAACCCATTGAACTGTTACGTATCCAGCCATTGAAAATCGTTTCGCGATGGGCTGGATACCTCCAACCACTACATTTTATTACGGTCAGCGCAGTAAATGCGCAGACTTACCTGAACTGTTACGGAACATTTTCTTGTGGATAATTAATATAACCTTGCAGCCATACAACGCCTTTAAAGCGTCTTCCTGCTGCAGCTTCGCCGTACAAATCTTCTTGATTAATACAAATGTCAAGTGTTAATTCATTGCATTCCACTGTCATAAATACTACCTCTTCGCCTGTTAGACGGTTCTTATCTGTATAAACCTCAAGAATCTCTCCAAGAATTGAATATTGATCGCATTCGACACCATATGGCATAAAATACGTATCCACCAAACTAAATACATCTTCCTTATGGATTTTTCTTGATATCATCGTATAAGTATCCATATCTTCCAATGTCAGGCTTTCAATTGCTTCCTCGTCACCCATCCGCGCCTGTGCCAAAAGCTGATTTCGCTCAAAAGATGCCTTTTTGATACGCTGGCGTTCCGATTCATTCTTAATAATGGGCATCATAATCATACCACTTACCGATAAGGCGCTTAAAATCAGTGATGTTCCCTGTACAGGAAGCTGGTTCAACGCTTGCAGCCGCTTGTAAGGTATCATATTCTGCAAATAAAAAATCAGCGAAACACCGACTTTAATATCGTCACAGACACCAGCGTAGGACTCTTTCTCAGCGTGACGCTCAATTGTAACATCCTCGTTAGAACTAATATGCGTCCCTCTTACATATGGAAAATGGTATTCATAGAGGAAACTGTTATCTTCATCAAATTCGCCGCGCACACAGATACCTGCTCCATGCGTAAAATCAAGAAACAATTCCGCATAAACGCATTCTTCTTCATCTACGGTAATATCACGTCCGAACATATATTCGTTTATTCGTTCTATCTTATCTTGCTCAGGATTTTTGGGTTTCAGTATGGTTCGTTCGACCACTTCACCGATAAGTGCTTGTAATTCCTCTCGCTTTTTTACCTTACTAAAACCAATTGCTCTTAAATATTTGTGCACTGCAATCATGCCTTTCCATTCTAAAATAGCAAATCATATTATGCTATCTGATTTCCGTCTTTCCACCCATATATGGCTGTAAAACTGTAGGAATTTTAATAGAGCCATCCGCCTGTAAATTATTTTCCAAAAAGGCAATTAACATTCTTGGCGGCGCTGCCACGGTATTATTTAATGTATGGGCAAAATATTTTCCGTTTTCACCATTTACTCTGATTTTCAATCTTCTTGCCTGTGCGTCGCCTAGATTGGAACAGCTTCCCACTTCAAAATATTTCTTCTGTCTTGGCGACCAAGCTTCTACATCAATCGATTTTACTTTTAAATCCGCTAAATCACCAGAACAACATTCCAATGTGCGTACCGGAATATCCAGCGTACGGAATAAATTTACCGTATTCTGCCATAATTTTTGAAACCACATGGGAGATTCCTCTGGTTTACAGACTACAATCATTTCTTGTTTCTCAAACTGGTGAATCCTGTAAATTCCCCGTTCTTCTAATCCGTGTGCACCTTTTTCCTTACGGAAACATGGAGAATAACTTGTCAGCGTTTTTGGCAGCTCTGCTTCCTGAATAATCGTGTCAATAAACTTGCCAATCATAGAATGCTCGCTTGTACCAATTAAATACAAGTCCTCGCCTTCTATTTTATACATCATCGCATCCATTTCTTCAAAACTCATTACACCTGTCACCACATTGCTACGGATCATAAATGGTGGAACACAATACGTAAATCCCCTGTCAATCATAAAATCTCTTGCATACGTTATAACTGCAGAATGCAGTCGTGCAATATCGCCCATTAAATAATAAAAGCCATTTCCTGCAACTTTTCTGGCGCTGTCAAGATCAATACCGTTAAACTTCTCCATAATATCCGTGTGATAAGGTATCTCAAAATCTGGTACAATCGGTTCACCGAAACGCTCAACCTCAACATTTTCTTCGTCATTTTTGCCAATTGGCACACTGGGATCAATGATATTTGGAATCACCATCATTATTTTTGTAACTTTTTCATTAAGTTCTTTTTCTTTCTCTGCCAATGCCTCAAGACGTGCTGCCTGCGCATTAACCTGCTTCTTTACTTCCTCTGCTTCCTCCTTTTTGCCTTGCCCCATTAAGGCACCAATCTGCTTTGAAAGTTTATTGCGGTCTGCGCGAAGATTGTCCGCCTCCTGCTGCGTTTTTCTCGCTTCTGCATCCAGCGCGATCACTTCATCCACGAGCGGCAGTTTTTTATCTTGAAACTTTTTCTTAATATTCTCCTTTACTGCTTCAGGATTTTCCCTTAAAAATTTCATATCTATCATAGTTTTATTTTACTCCTTTATACTAGGGCTGCCGCATTCCTATCAATACAACAGCCCCTTTATGCTTTCCCTTTATACAATTTTATCAATAAATTTCATTCCGTCAATAGGTAATTGAGAAATATATAAATGGATTTTACTCAGAAACGAAAAGTTTTCTTACGAACTTAACAATAAATGCGAAGTCCTGTGTGAACAGTAATCAAATTATTACTTAATTACATTCTGAATAACGACCTTTGTATCTTTTACCAAATCAAGGAATTTCTCTACTTGCATTACTTGACCAAAACGATCTTCTACAATACGAAGTACAGGACGTTCTGGAAAGCGGGCATTCTGACGCATAACGATTCCAACTTCTCCATCGCTAGTTTTTACTCTTGATCCAACTGGATAAACGGCAATTAATTGCAAAAATGTTTCTACGATATCCTCATCGTACCAAATGCCACTGTAATTGCGTACCATATTGACAGCTTCATGAACACGTACCCGCGCCTTGCCAACACCGCAAATCAATTCATCAAACTCATCACATACTCCTACAATCTGTGTCATTCTTGACATAACATCATTACCCAGCGGAAATCCTGATCCGTCTTTATGTTCATGATGATTCAAGACAATATTCTTTGCGTTCTCAGAAAGCCAGTCTTCGTTTTTAATGGCTGTATAACCATAGATGGAATGTTTTTTATATTCCTCCTGATCTTTTGCTGGAAGAAGATTAATATCCTGATCCTCATAACGCACTACAAGATAGCGCAACCCCAAATCATGGATTAAGGAACTGACACTAATGTCATAAACATCTTTATCCGAAAGTCCTAATTTTAAAGCAATCAATGTTGCAATCGTACATACTTGAAGAGAATGTTCATAGATATCCGCGCTGCGCTCTTTTACATCGTAAACGCGCTCTACTACAACATCTTCCTCCAAAATATCTGCAATAATATTTTGTGCAGTTTCTGCAATTTTTTTCAGATTTTCTGTTCTTTGATAAACATGGAGTTCTAAAATATCCTTTATTTTATTACGAACCTGCTCCTCCACATCATCACGCAGGATAGTAATTTTTTCCATAGGAATTTTAGGCTCTGTATAGCTTAGTGGCGGCTGTTCTTTAGGTGTCTGTTTCTTTGCATTGATTGCAGTCTCTTTTTTCGGTGGCTGTGGTTCTGCAGGCTGCTCTTGCTCCTGCTGTTCTTCGATATATACGGTAAACACTTCTAATTCACGCAGTTTTTCGATAAATGGTTCCTTAATTACTGTACCTTTTGTAAGGACAATGGTATAATCCTCTAACAGCACGTCATTGGCGAGCACATCACCATCTCTTAAATCATCAACTGTAACTAATTTCATATGCAATTCCCTCTCTTATCTAAATATATTCATTGTTTTTTATTACTTGTTTATTCTGCGTCTGGTGTTAAGCCGCTGACGGCTCGTTCTACCGCCACTTGTTCCTCCTTGCTTAATGCAAGTTCCGACTCACCGCCTTTTATCCTCTTTGTATAAGAGTAACATCCGTCAGAGCTATGCACGGAATTAATCAGAAATCCATTGTCGTTTTCATCAAGCAATGCCAAAGCAAAACTCATCTTTCCGCCCATTTCTTTAAACGCATCATATTTGATAAGTCCCATTTTCTGAAATGCACTTTCCTGTCTGGTAAACAGCTTTTTTATATTTTCGCGGTTTGTATCAATACTTGACTTTATAAATTGATTGTCCTCATAGAGAGTCATTATATCTTTCTCAAGGCTGTTGCCATCTTTTCCCAGCATAAATTTATTGTATTTCTTCTTAAATTTATTAATCTGTACAAATGCCATAATACAAAGTATCAGCAGAATCACACTAAACCCCAGCAGTCCAATAAACAAATATGCTACATCTATCCCGCCGATCCCCAAATAGTTAAATAAATTACTATTCATTCGTACCTCCGTTTCTATATAATATACGAAATAAAATAAACGAATTTCCTTCTATATTTTTATATATTTATTGTGGATAGAAACTCAATCAGCCGATCCAGATCATCATTTGAATAAAACTCAATTTCAATTTTCCCTGCACCATTTTTCCCCTTTGCACTAATTGCAACTTTTCGACTTAATTTTTCCTTTAAGCGGTTTTCTATATCCTGATAAATATACAGTAAGCTTTGGGGCAATTCTTCTTTCTTTTCTTTTTTCTCCTCCGGATTTAATATATTTTTAACCAGCTTTTCCACTTCGCGCACACTCAGTTTTTCATCAAAAATCCGCTGTGCCAATAGAAGCTGCGTTTCCTCATCTTCTACAGGAATTAATGCACGCGCGTGTCCTGTAGATAGCATATCGTCAATAATCATCTGTCGAACGCCGCTGCAAAGCTTTAAAAGACGCAGGCTGTTCGTAATTGTTGTCCGACTCTTAGAAACACGCTCCGCAATTTCATCCTGTTTTAAATGAAATTCATCCATTAACCTTTTATAAGCAAGCGCCTCTTCAATGGGATTTAAGTCTTCACGCTGCAAATTCTCAATAAGAGATATCTCTACAATTTCACGATCTGAGTATTCTTTTACAATCACTGGAACTTCTTTCAGTCCCGCCATTTTCGCCGCGCGCCACCTGCGTTCGCCTGCGACAATTTCATAATAATCGTTCCTTTTTTGAACTAATATTGGCTGCAACAGTCCAAATTGTTTTATAGAATCCGCCAATTCCTGCAGAGCATCTTCATTAAAGCTTTTGCGCGGCTGCCCTCTGTTGGGTTCCACTTTTGTGATTTTCAACATAGTTTCTGCTTTTGGTTCTGTTGGTGTGTGATTTTCACTTTTTGCTATATTTGATGGACTGCTAATTTGTATTGGAGGTATTAAACTATCAATTCCCTTACCTAAACCTCTTGCTGCCATTCAATCTCTCCTTTTTATTGATTAATTACCTCGTCTGCCAATGCCATATAACTCTCTGCACCCGCAGATTTTGGATCATACATATTAATCGGCTTCCCATAGCTTGGCGCTTCTGCCAGCCGGATATTTCTAGGAATTACGGTATTGTAGATTTTCTGGCTTAAATGACTTTTTACATTTTCTACCACCTGTGCGGATAAATTTGTACGGGAATCGTACATGGTAAATACTACACCCTCCATCTCTAACTCTGGATTTAATCGCTCTTTTACCAAATTAACCGTATGTATTAACTGGCTTAGTCCTTCCAATGCATAATACTCACACTGAATCGGTACCAGCACAGAATCCGCCGTTGTCATTGCATTAACAGTTAAGAAGCTTAATGATGGCGGACAGTCAATAATTATAAAATCATATCTGTCCTTAATCCAGTCTACCTCATTCCTTAAAATAAATTCCTTTTTCTCTACACCGATCATCTCTATCTCTGCCGCTGCCAAATTTACATTGGAGGGTAAAATAGATATATTTGGCATAATATCTTTAATAATACAATCCTCTATCGAGCAATCGCCCAATATTAATTCGTAAATGGTATTCTCCAACTCGTTCTTCTCAATACCATAACCACTGGTTGTATTCCCTTGTGGGTCGATATCAATAACCAATACTTTTTTTCCTTTTGCCGCAATGCAAGCTGATAAATTTATAGAAGTAGTTGTCTTACCCACGCCACCTTTTTGATTTGCGACTGCTATAATTCTGCCCATTTTATTCCCCCGTAAGTAGTTTTTGTTGATTCTTATTTCTGATAACTTCCATTATACCACTATTGTGCGCTATATGCTATATAGTTTTTACGGTTTTTTTAATTTGTAATTAATATAATCTGCTCTTAAAATCAGTTACGAAACAATTTTTAGATGGGCTTCAAAATTTTTTAGAAGTGCCACCTGAAAATTTCTCTTTATTGTCACCAATATTTGCAATGCCCTTCTACATCTAATATTTCACGTCTTTTATATAACGGTTTCTGCGGAAGTAATGATTTATCTATCCTTTTCCATCTCACATTACCAAAGAATTTTTTTACATGATCTCGAACACTCTGCTTTGCCGTGAAATATTCAAAGCAGCAGGCGTCTGGATATTCTACAATAAAAAGATGCCCAAATTTATTGCTATAGGAAACACAGTAAAGCATCTGGGCATGAAGATATAAAGGAACTTCCATTTCTTTATCTTTATCAGAATATTTATATCTTATTACAAATTTTTTTCCAATTCCAGATAAAGCAGAATGAAATTGCATATTTTCAGATTTTATCACTATTCGTTGACAATCCACAATTTTAATAGTTCGGAAACTATCATACAATTGAAAAAATAACTCCATACCTTTTTGATCATCCTGATTTGTCTGCCTTAAAATATTCCAGTACCATGGCATAGAGGCAGATACGTGATAATTATTTGCTACAAAAATATTAAAGAGAAAAAATGGAGGCGCCTCCAAAGAAACAAAACCGCCTCCCGGATATTGATGCGCAAAATAATAACCGTCTAAAAAACTACCTAAAGCAGAAATACTCTTTTTCCCTATATATGTATTAGGATGCCTGCGTATTAAATCTATTTCCTTATCAATATTATTGAACATCTGCATTCTTATCTCATCAAATTGTAACTGTTTTATAACCTTCTCTTCAATGCTGCCCTCCTGCATTTTCTTCAATGCACTTTTTAAATTTTCCCATTCTGCAAAGTTGGTTTTGTGCAATAATAATAAATCAATTTTTTTTACATATACTTTGTACCCTAACATTCGTATATTTTTGCTTTGACATAAATAACTTTCTATAAATTCTAACCATTCCACATCGAGTCCAATTTCTTTCTGAACAATCCTGCGTACAGTTTCCTCTGGAGTTTCGCTAGTTTTTAATACGCCTGTTGGACAAACAAACTGCGTTTCTAATCCATTATTTTGACGAAGCAGCACGACTTCATTATATTCATTTACAACCGCACAAATAATACCAGTGGTACTAACTATATCTCTTAACAGAATTTCGCACTGACTGCAATAGGAAATCATTCCCTCGTTATCAATCTTTTTTTGTATTGCTTTGTTGCCACAATTAGGACAATATGTAAAATGCATCGTAATCATTAATTCCTTTCGTTAACATAATGAGCTGTTAAAAAGTAACTTTTGTATAATGTATATTTCTAGAGAACGTATACAAACATAAATGTTAAACTAGTTTTATTCAAGTATATAAGGAACTGCTATACAGATTGCTATCAAAAAACACTTCTAAAATGGAGATTTATAATATTTGTATGTAAAAAATTATAAAAAATGTTTCACGTGAAACATTCCTTTATAAAAAGGGATGTTTAATCAAGAAAATCATAAACATAAATTTCATAAACCATGCTGCAATTTATACTATAGCTCAATAATCAAAGCTTATTGCGGTAACCTGATTTTATAGCAAACGCATTTTGTATCTGCGTTTTGACTTTTTGTAGCTGCTGTGTATTCAATTAGATTTGGATGCAAAACGCAAAGGTATAATTCGTTTACTATATATTATTTTTTTAATATTAATTAATTATATTTATAATGCCCTTCTTCGTCCAAAATAATTCTGTCTTGATAAATTGGTTTTTTACTGAATACTGTTTTATCAGCCATATCCCATTGCATTTGTCCAAAATTATATTCCATATATTTTTTGATATTTTCTTCAGACATAATAAAATTGCATTCATGAGTAAAGCATAAGGCATCTGGATACTCAATCAGCAAAAGATATCCATAATTATCTGTAAGCTTAACACAATAAACTTTTTGTGAATGGATATAAATTGGGACTTTTATATCTTTGTCAGAATCAATTCCTTCAGCGTTATATTTATATTCAACGCCCCTAATACACTGCTTGTAAACTGTATTAACAGTATTGTGATAAACAATATTTTGTAGCGTTAACTCTGCTACTTGACAATTTACGATTTTGATAGATCGAAAAATATCAAACAACTCAAAAAATAATTTCAACCCTTCTTCTTCATTATTGTTCGTCTGCTGTAATATTATTCTGTTCCACCCCATACAAGCAGATTCATGGTAATAATTTGCTACAAACTCATGAAACAAAAAAAATGGAAGTGGCTCAAGCGAAATCGGACGTTCATGAAAATATTGCTGTGCATAATGATACCCATCTAAAAAAGTACGCAATGTAGAAATTTTATTATTACCTATAAACATACCTGGACGCGTACGGATAAGTGCTATATCCTTATAAAAATTATTGTGATAGTTTGAAGCAATGATTGGATACCTGCACTGCTTCACAAGTTTCCAGGCAATACTGCCCTCCCTCAATTTCTCCAAAGCATTTTCTAATGGTACCCACTCCACCGAATCCACTTCTTTCGATAATGTAAAATTATCTTTTTTCACATATACTTTGTATCCTAACATTAACATTTCTTTTTTGGGATAAGGATAAGTTTCGATATATTCTAACCATTCCACATCTAAACCAATTTCTTCCTTTACTTCCCTTCGCACAGTTTCTTCCGCTGTTTCACCCATTTTTATAACGCCAGCTAGACAGACAAAATGGGTTTGTGATACATAATTTTGACGAAGTAATGCAATTTCTTTCTGTTCATTAACAACTGCGCAGATAATACTCGTAATAAACATATCCCATAAGGGAATTTTACACTGAGTGCAATAGGGAATTTTTCCCTCGTCACCAATTTCTTTTTGAATTGCTTTTGAGCCGCAATAAGGGCAATATATAAAATGCATATTGATCACTGATTCCTTTCGTCTTATTAAAGATTTATTTTATTCCATTTGAATACTTTATGATTTAGTATCCTAGTATAATCCGCGCTAAATAACCTTATGTTTCGCTTGCCTATTTTCCTGATAGCACTACTCCACAAGCCTCAGCAAAGCCACCGCTACGCCTTCGTTTGTGAAGCAGCACTCTTAGAAAAATATTCTGCGCCAAACATTAAGGTATTTAGCGCGGATTATACTAGTAAATATATTATAATAATCATAAATTTAGTTGTTACAGAAGGTTAAACAATATTTACGAAATGTTATAGAACCGCTGTAAAATACAATTATATATTTGAAATAAATCGACAAAAACTACTTTTTATTATAACACCAAAATATAAACTTTTCTATATTTTCTCATTTTAGAAATTGTCAAAAAATATCTTGTTAATTTGACGCCGTATAAAGTAAAGGTTCAGCTGCAAAAAAGATAATTGCAGGCGTAGCGAGCTACGTCAAGATTATCTGATGCTGCAGATGGACATTTATACAAGTCAAATTGATGAGTAATTTATTGATAGTCCCTTAGCAATCAATTCAATAAATTGGAAGATATCATATTATAGAAATAACAGTTCCTTCAATACTCTTACTTTATACGAGATGTTTTGTTAGCATTTTTAGAATCATTATTATTTACATGATACTTAATTAATTTCTAATGTTTCACGTGAAACATTTTTATCTTTTCATTGATTACATCAAAGGATCCAAATAATTTGTTTATGATAGAGCATAAGTGATTATTTATGCTACATTTCTCTCATATCCTTGATTTCTTTGGCATTTTGTTGCGTAAATAAAAAAGTTCTATAATTTAACTATAAATGTTTCACGTGAAACATTTATAGTTATACTGACAATTACTAAGATTTACCAATTAGTCGACTCACGAGTGCGATAATACTATGCGTTTATGGCAAATTTTATCGCTCGTGAGTATAAATTACTAATTAGAAATTATCATAGCATAATATACAAACAAAATTATTTATTTGTGCGGTTGAGAAAGCAGCAATAGGACATGGATTTGACAAATTGAAAATTTATTAATAATCAGGATTTATTTTTTTTAATAATAGTTAATGATAGATGCTGACCATCTTCCACTTAGAAAGGGCTATCGGAAAAGCATGCTATTTCTTCAATATATTTCGTGATATATTCGATATCACTACCATATATTGTAGCAGAATTATATTTTCCGACAGCCCCCTTCGATTATAAAGACTTAATATTTACTAGACTAATTTCTGTTAATTCAACGATTGTATTTATAATAAAACCTTTTTATCTTATTTTTTAGCAAATTATACTTTTATCATATTCCCTTTTTGATACCACTTTTTTCATCAATTACAATACTTCGTTTTTCAGTTGAAACATCATTTGGTTATGATCTCAAACAATTTTTTCTCTTAGGAACTGTTAATAAATAACTTTTAAATAACGCGTAGGATTTTTCTCCGAGAGTGCCACTCAAAAATCAAGCGCATAGCGGGCTATGTAATTGATTTTTGAGTGGTGCTATCGGAGAAAAAGACAAGCAGTATTAAAAGTTATTTTTGAACAGTTCCTTACTTCGTATTTCAACAGTAATACAGAAAGCTCTTTTGTTGGTTGCAAATCACTAGCAATCAGAAAATAAATCTTTTATTCCATCTTCCACCACCTTTTTTAATAACTCAGGATCTGGTGAAACTCCATCGTTTTCGTTTTCACAAATATTTTCATTAATATCCGTTATATTTTCCTTTTTTGTATCATCAACACTCTGAAATGGAAAGAACATATATAACCTCCTTAAAAAAATAAACAAATGCATGTTTAATCCTTTGTATATCTAATCAAAAGGGAATCTAGTACACCGTTTTTTAATTTCTCATATATCAGGCACTTTGTGTACGAGGATTAAGGAAACGGTGTACTAGTATTGTTTATCTTTTCCATAGTTTCTTCAAATAAGTGAAATACCCCTATTCTACACACAATTTCTTACTTCAATATTTAATATTCAATAATATAAATGTTTCACGTGAAACATTTTTGCATAAAATTATCACTTCTACCTATTTAACCATACGCACATACCATCATACATTTTTGCAAATGGTCCAGCTATTATACTTTCTTTCTTTTCTCCAAAATAATCTTCATCAAATACAATCTCTGTCCCATCTGGATTCTCAAATCGCTGTTCTGGTTCAAATGCCATACCCAGTTTCTTTGTTGTAATCAGCTTTTCATTATCTTCCATAAGAAATTCACCCAAATTACTGTAAAGTTTAAAACTGTTATCTTCTTCTCTAAGTTCCAAACGAATAGTATGTTCGGTATCAACAACAAAATCACACTCTTTATCACATGGTTGCGCACCATTAAAAAAACAATTACCGCCTGTCCATATTGGAAGTGGTATATAATAACGATCACTAAGTTCAGAACCCATTCCGCAATAACCGTCAAATTCTCTTTTCCACTCATCATAGGTTTGGTAACCGTCATAGGGCTTCGTACCTGCCGTTGTGTTGAAATCATCCCATGTTTTCACAGACACTTCATTTTCCATTTTTTTTAAGAATGGCGGTACCGATTGTTGTACAAATATATTATTATAAAAGCGCATATCACCATGAAGAATTGTCATAAAGCCTGCAAGTTCTGTACGATGCGGTACATGATAAGGTGTATAACGGGGAGATTGCAGTGTCTTCGCACCATTGCTCACACCAGTCCCCACGGCTGTAAGCGAACCTGCAAGAAGGTTATGTATCACTGCCACACCCTGCGTCGGAAGTTTAAGAGATCTTCTGGAAAGCAGCAAATTATGATCTAGCAGTGTTGGTCCGTGAGATACCTCTATAAATATATCTTCTCCCATTGCTTCTCCTGCTTCCGACTCCTCTGTCAAAAGATGGTCAAAAGGAAGCGTATTGTCATGAAACAGATTCTGGGTTACACGAGTACCCTGCGCTTGCCAGTCAAGCCACAACCCACGCGTACAATGATGAAAATGATTTCTTCTTATTATTACATCAATGGCAGCGTGCATTTTAATACCTGCAATTTCTGCACCTGCTAAAATCTGACAATTGTTAATATGATGAATGTGATTATCTTCAATTATTGAAAAAACCCCACCTAGATGACCAACAATACCAGTTTGACCACAGTCATGAATATTGCATCTGCGGACAATATGAGAACCTATCTGCTCCTTTGTCCAGCCTTCTCGTAAAGCTTGACAGATACAATCGCGCTCTGTTTGTGTACCGTCCTTAAATTTCCACTTTAACCACTTATTTTCATTCTCCGGCTGCAAATATTTACCTAAAGAGATGCCGCTGCACTTAGAATTGGAAATATCACAATCCTCGATAATCCAGCCTTTAGACCAATGAGGGGCGATCATCCCTTCCTGATAGGCAGTAGGCGGCGCCCATTGTGTTGCTGCTTTTGTTACCGAAAATCCAGAAAGTGTTATATAACCAATTCCCTCCTGTTTCGGAGAAAAACAGCTGCGTCGCACATTAATTTCAATGTTCTCTTTCCGCGGATCAAATTCATGGAAATTGGCATAAATAACTGTTGCATCCTGTTCTGGATCCTGTTCTGCATACCATGTATAGACAGAAAAATCTGGTTCCCATGAAACCATTGAATGAATAGACTTCTTCACTTTCTGCAAAGAAGTCACCTCATACATCGCTTTATTATTTAGATATACTTCTCCTGTATGCGCAATAAAAGAAGCGATAAACCAATCCCCACTGACAAACGTTGTAAACGGATTATACTCCCCAAACAGATTATTAGGAACCACACTCTTCCATACGCTGCCTTCCACTAACTCCCATTCTGTTACTGGCTCTGCACCCGTAATTACAGCTTCATGCGGCTTTTCCGATCGATACACAATCCTGGCATTCTCCGTTCCTGCATTCTGCGGATTTACTTCCTCTCTGTAAATCCCCGGTGCCACAACAATCTCATCACCTGGCTTCGCAATCTCTGCCGCCTCTTGAATTGTCTTAAAAGGACTTTGCTTCGTCCCGTTTCCAGTATGTACTGCTTTTGCTGATACAAAATACTCCATAGTTTTTCCTCCTTTATTATACTTTTTAAGTGACTAAGTATGTACACTCACCAACCCATTTCGTATACAAAATACTGCTGCCTGTGTGCGGTCGCTGCAATCAATTTTACGAAAAATATTGGACAAATGATTTTTTACTGTGCGCTCACTGATATTTAAGTGTTCGCCAATTTCTTTATTAAACATCCCAACAGATACCAATTTCAACACATCTATTTCTCGATTGGATAGCTGCTCCACTTTTTCACGATCCAAATCACGCGCAATCAATTTAGAGTTTAATACAGGGATCAGGCTAGGCTGTATAAATTTTTCACCATAGGAAACACATTTAACAGCACGTACCAGTTCCTTTGCGTCGCTGCTTTTCAACAGATAACCGTCGACACCATTATCAACCGCACGCATTAAGTATTCTATTTCACTTGAAGCCGTTAACATTAAAATTTTTGGACGCCATTTTTTATGGGATATTTCCTGCAATAGTTCTATCCCTGTCATTTCAGGCATATTCATATCCAGCAGAATAATATCTGGTTTCGCCTTGCGCAATTTTAACAAACAATCTTTTCCGTTATCCGCCTGCTCTACCACTATAATATTGCTATCCTGTTCCAACAATAATTTAAACCCTTCCCGTACCATAGGGTGATCATCCACAATCATTAAACGAATCATAATTTATCGAAACCTTTCATCTCACATAAAGGACTATCGGATTAAGAGAAATAGATACAAGATATTATAACACCATACAATATTTAATACGATCTCTTGTATAATCAAAGTTTATTGCGACAGCCCCCTTTTTTAAGTTTTTCCATTTCATCTTCAAACAAAAATTCTGCTTATATTTATAATGGCTCCTTTGAGGGAAGTCCTGCTTTGCGCGGATATCTTTTCGGTGTTGCCTTTTGCTTTTGTATCACTATAAAATTTCGGTAAATGTCAGAGTGCGGCAATATCAACTCCTGCTGTTTAAAAACTTTCCCGCCTAGCAACTCAATAGCTTGTTTTGCTGCCTGCAATTCTTCTGAAGCTTTCTCCGATTTATAGGAAACAAAAAAACCTTTTCTTTTCACATAGGGAAGGCAGTATTCTGATAAAGTTGACAAATGCGCAACTGCTCTCGACACGCAGATATCAAAACGTTCCCGCAATAAATCTGGTTTGGCATAATCCTCTGCCCTGCCGTGAATTGCTTCAATATTATGCAATTCCAAAACCGCAATAACTTCATTTAGAAATTTCACGCGTTTATTCAATGCATCCAGCATCGTCACTTTTAAATTCGGGAAAATAATTTTTAACGGAATCGCTGGAAAACCTGCTCCTGTTCCCACATCGATCAGCGTCTGCTCCTTGGCGGCAGAAAGTGCAATTACCTTGCACAATGCTGCACTGTCCAAGAAATGCTTAATGCACACCTCATCAAACTCGGTTATCGCGGTTAAATTCATAAAGGTATTCCATTCCGTTAACAACTGGTAAAATTTCAAAAACTGTTCTTTCTGTTTCTCCTCCAACACAATCCCAAAATCCTGTAAGCCTTCTTCTAATATGGGAAGCGTACTTTTTTTATTTAATTCCATATTTATTCTGTTTCCTTTACAAGCAGTATTGCTAAAATATCATGAAATCAATTTTTTGCTTTTATTATAACATTGATATGCATCCACTACAAGCTTCAAATCATCTTCTTTACTGCAATATCACAATTCATCATTCCCGCTAAACTGTTTATCTTTTTTCACATTCTTTAACTTTTGTACTATTAATTTTGCGAATTACTCTGCAGGGTTTCCAACAGCAACACAATTAGATGAAATCTCCATCTAGTGATTATTCATTTCACTTTTAGTCTGAATCGTTTCCAACAGCAACACAATTAGATGAAATCTCCATCGTAATATTTTTCTAACTCACTTTTCATTAAAAAACCCTCCCAGTATCCCTATCATAGGTAAACTCAGCTTCCTCCTGTATTGTGAGAATCGTCCACCCAAAGCATCTGCAAAATAATTCTGCATAATTATCTTCTTCTCTATCATATATTTGTTCAATTTCTTTTACTTGACGTATAAATTCTGATTTTGTAACCCTTTTTCCATAAAAAAGCATATCACCTTTAAAATATTCTATTCCTACAATTATTTTTTACATCTCCCTATACACTTCCATACTTAAATTCAATCAAATAGGAAAGGTTACTTCCATACTTTCCTCTATTCGCCTTTAGCTGATGCTCCTAAACAAAACGGCTGGCTGCGTAATGTTCCAAATATACTAAAAGTACAGATATATCCGCTGGTGATACACCACTAATGCGAGAAGCCTGTCCTACAGAAACTGGTTTGAATTTCTGTAATTTCTGCCGTGCTTCTAAACGAAGATTTTTAATATCCTGATAATCAATTTCTGCTGGAATTTTCTTTTTCTCCATTTTTTTATACTGCTCTACCTGACGAAGCTGGCGTTTAATATATCCGTCATATTTTATATTGATATTGACCTGTTCAATTACATCTTCTGGCAAAACAGGTCGGTCAGGATCAATTTCTGCAATCATTTCATAAGACAACTCCGGTCTACTAATTAGTTCTGCCAAAGATGCTGCAGTCTTTAATCCTGCACTACCCTGCTTTTCCAAAAACGCGTGTATTTCCTTATTAGCACCGACTTTTACAGAATAAAGGCGTTCTACTTCTGCAGCAATCATATGCTCTTTTTTACAGACAGATTGATACTGCTCCTCAGAAACCAAGCCAACCTCATAACCGATTCTGCGCAGGCGCAAATCCGCATTATCCTGCCGCAACAGCAGCCGATATTCCGCACGCGAAGTCATCATGCGATATGGTTCAAAGTTTTCTTTTGTCACTAAATCATCAATTAAAACACCAATATATGCCTGCGAACGATCCAGAACAATCTGTTCTTTTCCTTGAATAGACAAACCTGCGTTGATTCCTGCAATCAGCCCCTGTGCCGCCGCCTCCTCGTAACCGCTGCTGCCGTTAAACTGACCGCCGCTAAAAAGTCCTTGAATATCCTTAAATTCCAAAGTTGGAAAAAGCTGTTCGGGGTTAATGCAATCATACTCAATTGCATATGCATTGCGTACGATTTTACAATGTTCCAAACCTGGAACGGTCCGATACATTGCAAGCTGCACATCCTCCGGCAAAGAAGAACTCATACCTGCAATATACATTTCATTCGTATGCAATCCCTCTGGCTCTATAAATATTTGGTGGCGTTCTTTATCGGCAAATTTCACAACTTTATCTTCAATGGATGGACAGTACCGTGGGCCTGTCCCCTCAATAATTCCTGCAAAAAGCGGCGAACGATCCAGATTTGCCCGAATAATTTCATGCGTCTGCTCATTGGTATATGTTAGCCAACAAGAAACCTGATCGATCTGTACCGTTTCTGGATCTGTAGAAAAGGAAAAAGGCACCACATGCGGATCTCCAAACTGTTCTTCCATTTTGGAAAAATCAATCGATCGTTTATCCATTCTCGCTGGCGTCCCTGTCTTAAATCGACGCAGCTCCACCCCAAGCGATTCCAAGGAGTCTGTTAAATAATTCGCCGACTGTAATCCGTTCGGGCCCGTATAAGTAATTGCTTCGCCGCATAGACAACGCGCCTTTAAATATGTCCCCGTACAAAGGATCACGGCTTTTGCCTGATATATTGCACCCGTAAACGTTTTTATTCCTGTAATTTTTTTTGTTGCAATTCCTTGTGACTGATATTCCTCCGTTAAAAGTTCCACAACCTCTGCCTGTTTTATCGTTAAATGTTCTTGATTTTCCAGCACTTTGCGCATAGCACGCGAATATTCCGCTTTATCTGCTTGTGCACGCAGCGAATGCACTGCAGGCCCTTTCGATGCATTTAGCATTTTGGATTGAATAAATGTTTGGTCAATTACCTTCCCCATCTCGCCACCAAGCGCATCAATTTCCCTAACCAAATGACCCTTGGAAGAACCACCAATATTCGGATTGCATGGCATCAGCGCTATACTGTCAATGCTTACTGTGAAAATAACCGTTTCCAATCCCATCCGTGCGCACGCCAAAGCAGCCTCACAGCCTGCATGACCCGCACCAACTACACAAACATCCACTATTTCCCGAATTTCTGTCATATGCACCACCCTTTTTTCATAATCCATAAACAAAGAAACCTTTTTGCAAAGACAAAATACTATTTCCCCATACAAAATTTCCCGAATATCTCATTTACTAAATCGTCGCCGACTTCCTCTCCAATAATCCTTCCTAATGCAGAATATGCATCCATTAAATCAATAGAATAAAAATCCTCCGGCATTTGATTTTCTATACTTGCAAGCACCAGCTCAAGACTTTGAAACGCTTCCTGCAATGCCTCTTTATGCCTTTGGTTTGTAATATAAATTTCCTTATTTACTGCAATTTCCCCATGAAAGAACTTATCTTTTATTACCTGTTCAAATTTATCAATACCAGTATTTTCTTTCGTCGATGTTTTGATAATTGTATAGTCGAAATTTTCTGACATATCTGTCATTTTTTCTGTTTCCATAAATTTTTCTTTAATATCCCGTTCTGAAACAACCGTAGCCAAATCATTTTTATTTAATAAAACAATTACTTTTTTTCCGGAAATTAGTTTAATAATTGCATCATCATTTTCATCCAACGGACAAGATGCATCAACCATATAAAGGATCAAATCCGCATTTTCAGCATATTTTTTGGCTTTCTCTACACCGAGTTTTTCCACCTCGTCATTCGTATCACGGATACCCGCGGTATCTATCATATTCAACCCAATACCATGAAGCCGAATCTGTTCCTCTAAAATATCCCTTGTCGTTCCAGCTATACTTGTAACAATCGCTTTTTCCTCTCCTGCTAAAAGATTCATTAACGAAGATTTTCCTGCATTCGGCTTGCCGACAATTACCGTGTTTATGCCCTCTTTTAATATTTTTCCATTATCGGCACTGTCGATTAATTTCTGAATATCTGCACGCACATGCAAAACTTTTTGCTCCAGCTTTACAGGATATCCCTCAAGACTGATGTGTTCAGGATCATCTAACGCAGATTCAATAAAAGCAATTTCATAAAGTAGCATTTCCCGCAGTGAACGCACTTTTTGTGAAAGAGAACCTGTTAATTGATGTGCCGAACTTTTCAACGCAAACTCGTTTTTTGATGAAATAATATCCATCACTGCTTCTGCTCTTGACAAATCAATGCGCCCATTTAGAAAAGCCCGCTTTGTAAATTCCCCTGCTTCTGCCAAACGACAACCGCTTTGCAGAACTGCCTCCAAGATTTTATTTATTACAAGAATCCCGCCGTGACAGTCAATTTCCACTATATCTTCACAAGTGTAAGTGTGCGGCGCTTTCATAACAGCAACCATTACCTCATCAATTAACTCCTCTTGATAATAGATAAAACCATAATGAATAGTATGGCTTACTGCATCTGCCAATTTCTTCTGATTATTTTTGGAACGATATACACAGTCTGCAACAGCAATTGCATTTTCGCCACTAATTCGTATTATTCCAATTCCCGCACTTCCTGCCGCTGTCGCAACAGCCGCAATCGTATCTGTTCTCATATCAACAATTCCTTTCTACAACCAAATGTCTTTTGTCTGCGTAATTGGGTTAGGAAGATAATCTTTCCCTATGAATAGGATTCCCTACTTGTGCAATGGGCGTCCATCAGCTTCTACTGACATATTTCCTTTGGACGCCCGTGTGCATAAGAAAAGGCATTAACTTCACTATAATCCGTTAATGCCTCCCCAGCGACTCTTTTATTATCGCTTTAAAGTAACTACCACTCTACGATATGGCTCTTCACCCTCGCTATGCGTTGTGACATACCTGTCATTTTGCAGTGCGGAATGAATAATTCTTCTCTCATAAGGGTTCATTGGTTCCAAAGAAACTGGTCTTTTTGTACGTTTTACCCGATAAGAAATATTTTTTGCAAGATTTTCAAGCGTTTCCCTTCTTCTCTGCCGATAATTCTCTGTATCTACTTTAACCCTTATGTATTCTGTTGTTCCCTTATTTACAACAAGGGAAATCAGATATTGAAGGGAGTCGAGCGTCTGACCCCTTTTTCCAATCAGCACGCCCATTTCTTCACCGCTTAATTCCACTTCAAGGGAACGCAGGGAATCATGATATTTCGTATTAATAACTACCGTCATACCCATAGCACGGAACACTTCATTTAAAAAGTTTTTCGCTGCTTCCTCAACCTCGTGATTCTCTCCTGTGTTGGAAGCACCATGCACTGGCGCAGAATCATCTGACACAGACGAATAAGGTTTTTTCGCCGGCTTTGCCACACTCTCCGAAATCTTAACCGGCTCGATTACCTCCTCCTGTACATCCTCTTTCACTCTTGCCTTTATCACAGCGAGTTTGGAACCAAAACCCAATATTCCAGTTTTGCCCTCCTCAAGCACTTCATAATCCAATTTATCACTTGGAATAGAAAAATGCTGGCATGCTTCCGTAATTGCGTCATTTTTCGTTTTGCCTTTAAATTCTATATAATCCATTGCTTGATCCCCCTATAACCTATCTATTATTCTTTTCGTTATACTGTTTTACCATATTTGCCTTAGAAGCAAGACTTCCGGGTTTCGCATTTTGGTTATAATATTCCGTAGATTTCCTAACCTCTTCTGCCCTCTCCTCAGCGGTTTTTGCGGGTCTTTTCGCCGCCGTATTCTGATAAGCTGTTTTTGATGCTAAATTCTTTGTATTTGTGCGCGCTGCTGTATTTAATTTTGCAGGATCAATTCCCTGTTTTCTTAATTTCTCATGATACTTCTCGATATTTTTGGCAATTTCTGCTTCAATATCCATTTTGTCAATATGCTTATTAATCACTACCTGCTGAATGCTTCGTACTACTGCACCAATTACCCAGTATAAGCCCATACCTGCTGGCAGTGTCAAACAGAAAAATGCTGACATAATCGGCATAACCACATTCATTGTTTTCATGGACTGCTGCATTGCTTCCATTGTATCGTTTGTAGGCGGCTTTTTCTTGTTATTATCCTCTGCTGGTGCTGCCTGCGGCATTAATTTATAATTGATCCATTGTGTTACCGCCGCAAGTACAGGAATAGACAGCGCTCCTATTAACAACAAATAATTTTTTGATGCCAAAGAAGAAGTAACTGTATCCATTGGAGAGTTGCCGATATTTAACCCAAGAAAATTGTTATAGGTATCAATCAAACCTTTCTGTGTTCCATTTGATAAAATAATGCTTCCGTTATACGTTAAATCTGCAAGTCCGAACTTGTCCGCAAGCGCTGCTAAATCTCCTGTTGACAATTTATTTAATGTGTCAATTACTGCATTTCTGGTATTTCCCGCAAGCGCAAAATTTTTTGAAAATGCCGCTGCTGCTGGAAGTTCCTGTATATATTCCACGCCGCCTGCTGCTGCCATAACCTTATCCGCTAGAATACCAAACACCTCGCCGATCTTTGTAACATATGCAGGCATCGCATAGATAACACGGTACAACGCAAGCAAAATCGGCATCTGAATCAAAAGCTGAACACAGCTTCCTGAAGGAGAAACGCCGTATTTTGCATAAATTTGATCCGTTTCATTCTTCATCGCCATCATGGCTTCCTGATCCTGCCGCCCCTTATATTTATCACGGATAACTTGTAATTCCGGATTCATTCTGGCAGAAAGCTTTGAAAACCGCTGCTGTTTCACCGTTAATGGCATCAATAGCAGATAAATTACAATTGTAAATAAAATAATAGATAAACCAACATTTGGAATCCCTATTAAATTTAGGAACTCAAATATAACATTCATAATAAAACCTAGAAGCATTACCACGTATTTGAAAATTGGCGTGGCATTCTGGGTCAACAGCATAAAATCCATTCAACTCCTCCTAAAACCTTGATGATTCTAAAAATTCCTATCCTTATTCTTATGCAATATAGGAACTGGATCATATCCTCCATGAGAAAAAGGATTACAGCGAAGTATTCTCCATAATGCAAGGAAGCCGCCCCTCACTGCTCCATACTGCCGGACTGCTTCTAATCCATATTGTGAGCAAGTAGGGTAATATGGGCACTTTGTCGACTTCAGCGGCGACAAGTATTTCTGATATAATAATATTAGCCAAATAATAATTTTTTTCATCTTAATACATTCCTGTGAAGCTTCGATATATGGAGCAGCGCACTTTCCATCTCCGCATAACCAGCTTCCCGCGCATTTACCCGCGCAATGACTACGATATCTAAACCACTATTAAATATACTCTCATGTAGTCTGTAACTTTCCCTGATCAATCGTGTAATTCTATGTCTAACGACACTGTTCCCTACTTTTTTGCTGACAGAAATCCCAAGCCGGTTTTTATCCAGCCCATTTTCCAATACATACATTACCAAATAACGATTTGCATAACTTTTCCCTTTGCCGTAAACGGCTTGAAAATCCCTGTTGCTCTTTAATGATTCGGAAAATTTCATAATTTATCCTCATTTTGCTTGTGATGAAGAAAAACTAAAACGAAAACATACATAGAAAAAAAGGCCACAAATATGTGACCTGTGATTTATGCAGATAATCTCTTTCTTCCCTTTGCACGTCTGGCAGCTAATACCTTTCTTCCACCCTTAGTGCTCATTCTGGCACGAAAACCATGAACCTTTGAACGATGCCTTTTTTTCGGCTGATATGTCATTTTCATATGAAAACACCTCCTTCTTACTTACACATAATAGAAACTGTCCAAAAAAAAAATCTGTTATAATACTGCAAAAAAAGCGGACAAATACCATGTGCCAATATGTCGTATTGGAAAATATCATTAAGATTATATAATATAGAAAGGATTTAGTCAAGAAAATTTTGTATAAAGTTCAAACTAGAAAAGTAACAATAGAAAATGCTATCG
>VSNQ01000073.1 GCA_009774395.1 Lachnospiraceae bacterium | reverse complement strand
GAGATGCTTCTCCAGTTAAAGAGATTATCGCACAGATTTCGGGACTTGTAAAAACGCTAGATTATTCATCGCTTACGCTTTTTTTGAGATTATTTGAATTGATCTTCTGTATAATATCCAGAGTCTACTAATATTTCTTTATAGTTGTTTTTATCTGCAAATACGGGATCGCATAAGAGTGTTGGAATGATGCCTGTTCCATTGTTATAGGTCGTAGTGTCGTTGATTGGAACGGTTTCATCACTGATAATGGCATCTATCATTTCTACGACTTTTGCTGCTAAGTTTCGCGTATCTTTAAAGATTGACATGGATTGTTTTCCATTAATAATATTTTTAACAGCGTTTATATCGCAGTCTTGACCTGTCAATAAGGGAAAATCACCGTTGTATTGGGCGGATAATGCTTCTGCAATACCAAGTGCGACGGAGTCGTTGGAAGAGAGAACAGCATCCAGTTTCGTTCCATCAGCGTAGTATGTTTTTAGGATATTTTCCATGCGTTCTCTGGCAATATCCGTTGACCAGCCTTGCGTATAACATTGTTCTTTCGTGGTTTGTCCAGAGGTGACAATTAATTTACCAGTGTTGATATAGGGCTGAAGTACTTCTAATGCACCACCAAAGAAAAAGTTGCAGTTATTATCATCGGAGGAACCTGTAAATAATTCGATATGATATGGCCCTTGTGTATTTTTTAGATCAAGGGCATCCACAATATACTGTCCTTGTAAAGTTCCTACTAACTGGTTGTCAAAAGTGGCGTAATAATTTATGGCATCGGATCCCATGATCAGACGATCATAAGCAATTACAACGACACCTGCTTTCTTTGCAGTTTCAAGGCTTTCTGCAATAGCGCTTCCATCAATAGCACCGATTACAAGCACTTCACATCCGCTGTCAATCATACTTTTTATCTGCTCGTTTTGTAAGTTTTTATCATTGTTGGCATAGAGCAAATCAACCGTATATCCAAAATTATGTAGTTGAGATTTCATATTTTCTCCATCTTGTACCCATCGCTGTAAGTCTTTTGTTGGCATAGAAACGCCGATTTTATGTCCATTTGTTTCTTCCACTGTAAAGGTGTTATTAGTGTAGTCTACATTTTCATCTACATACCCATCAAAATCACTGCCGCATGCACTAAGCACTATTACAACAAATGCACTAAGAAATAGGCAAATAAAATACTTTATATGGCTGATGCTAAGCTTCTTTATCATGATTTTCATAAGCCTCCTATAATATTTGTACTGGTGAACGTTAAAGTTTGCCCCTCCACCGCCTTTTACGGCAGTTTCATTCTGGACATGATAATAATTTGTGTTGGTGAATGTTAAAGTTTGTCAATTACGCTGACGCACAAGCATAATTATCTTGAACAATATCATAAAATTTTCTGCTTGTGAGTACCGTTAGTTTCTTATAATGAAAAGCGCAGTGTATTTTGGTTTAGTTCTTCTGCTAGTTTCATTAATGTTTGTGTATCTTTGCTGCATTTGTCAATAATTTCACCAAGCATTGCCATAGATGCAGAAGTCTGTTGCGTACCTGCTGCGTTTTGTTCTGCGATACTTGCCAAGCCTTTGAGATTATCTAATATGCCTGTTTTAAGCGTATCAAGCGTTTCTGTCTGATTTCGAATTTCAGAAATTGCATGGACAACTTCGCTAATTTCGCTGTTTAAGGAATCGAACATGAATATGGTATTGGACAACATATCTGCCTGCTGGGTTCCAATTTCAGATACTTCTCCCATTGTTTTCACGCTATTGTCAGAATTAATAATCAATTGATGCACAATGGTATCTATTTTTTCGGCGGATTGGCGGGATTGTTCTGATAGTTTACGGATTTCATCTGCTACAACCGCAAATCCTTTGCCATTTTCCCCGGCTCGGGCTGCTTCAATACTAGCATTTAGGGAGAGCAAGTTTGTTTGTGAAGCAATTTCTGTAATTAACTGGCTTGCCTCTTGAATATCTTTTGTTGATTGATTGGTTTCGTTAGTTTGTTCTTGTACCGATGCAATTGCGCTTTTGGTGCGTTCTGTAATAACAGATAATTTTCCTAAGGTGTCATTGGCGGTGTCGCTATATTGTTTCATTTTGCTAGAGCTATTGCTTAAGATTTCGACACCTTCAACGGTTGCAGTAATGGCATCCCCAATATTAATTACTTGATTATTTGCCTCACGGCTTTCGGTTGCCTGCGTTGTTGCGCCGCAGGCGATTTCCTCCATAGAAACGTTAATGCCTTTCATTTGATCGACAATTGTTTGAAATGACTCACCATATTCCGTAGATACAAGGTCCAATTTGGCAGCAGATTCTGTTATTTGGCGGATAATGCTGCGAAAAGCGGACATCATTTCATGGAGAGAGCGTCCCATATCGCCAATTTCATCGTTTCTGCTTAATATGCGGGTATCAATTTGAAAATTTAGACTTCCCATTGCAACTTTGTCAAGATTTCCAACAGTTTTCTTGATAACAGCGGTAATGCGGCGCATAGCAATAGCGCAAAGAACCATTGCAATAAGCAGAACAATAATAACGCCTGCGAGTGTGGTGATTACGGACAATTTAATTTCGTCAATCACCTCTGCACGTGGTCTTCCACAGAAAACAGTTCCAACAATAGTATTATCACTGGATTGACGTAATGGTATGTAATAGCCTGTATAGAAAAGATTTCCTACTTTTACTTTTCGGGCGACAAAATTTTTGCCGGATTGAATAGCATCCATAACACGGCTGTCTACTTCTGAACCGATTACACGGTTTCCGGTGTCATCCTTAATTGTGGTTAAGACGCGCGTATTGTTATAAGCAATGGTAACATCAATTCCCGTTTCTTGTTTGATGTTGTCGATTATGGTGTAGTTTCCTGTGAGCGGTGTTATGCCTTTGCGAAAGGAGCCATCAGAATATGAATAATCACCATCTGTTTCAGAGTTGTAGACTTGTAATATGCTTGATGCTGCGGAATGCATTTCTTGTTTGGTCATACTTTCTGCAAGGCGTTGCTGCTTATATGCACTGATTAAAACGGCAATAATGGCTACGGCAAAAATTGGTAAATTCATTAATAGCAGCAACTGCGTTGTAAGTTTGAAACCTTTACGCTTTTTTGGGTCACTTTGTTCCATAATATTCTTCCTCCTTATTGCTTTTTGACAATATTAGTGTGATTAAAAAGCTAATTTTTGGTATAATCTACAAATAATTGTACTGTATGGGGATGGGATTGTCAAGAAATGGGAAGGAGGAGATTTGTGTTTTATGAAAAGAAAAAATTACTATTGATTTTTTTAAAAGTTCTGTTATAATAGAAAGAACAAATGTTTAGAAAATGGATACTTTGGAGAAAACGAAGAACGTTATACACGCAGTCACAGTCAGTTAGTGGAGCGATTACTATGAGAGGAATAATATAATAAAGAAACGAAAGGCACAGGAATGTTTTTAGGTTCTTTGGGAATGTAGAATATGGAGAGAGTGCGCGGAAATGGAGAATGGAAATGGAAAACAATTTTGAAAAAGTTGCAATGAAGGTTTCGTATGTCAGCATTGTAGCGAATGTGATCTTATCTTTGCTAAAGCTGATAGCAGGAATTATTGCGTATTCGGGGGCTATGATAAGTGATGCAATTCATTCTGCATCGGATGTGTTTAGTACGATTATTGTAATGGTTGGGATTCATATGTCGAACAAGGAATCGGATAAAGAGCATCCATATGGGCATGAGCGTATGGAGTGCGTTGCGGCGATTATTCTGTCAACGGTTCTTGCAATAACGGGTTTGGGAATTGGCTATACAGCAGTCGTTAAAATTTTTTCAGGCAATTATAGCGATCTGGTTGTTCCGGGGCGATTGGCGTTGGGAGCAGCAGTCTTGTCAATTGCAGTAAAAGAAGCAATGTTTTGGTATACGAAAGTCAATGCGGATCGCATTCACTCTGGTGCATTAATGGCAGATGCCTGGCATCATCGTTCGGATGCACTTTCGTCAGTTGGTGCATTGATTGGTATTGTCGGCGCCAGGCTGGGATTTCCGGTAATGGACACAGTAGCAAGTCTTGTAATTTGTTTTTTTATTGGGAAAGCGGCATATGATATTTTTAAAGATGCAGTAGATAAAATGGTAGATAAGGCTTGTGATGAGCAAGTCGAACAGGGGCTGCGGCGTTGTGCGCTTGCACAGGAGGGTGTGCTTAGTGTAGATTTGCTGCGCACGCGTGTGTTTGGAAATCGTATATATGTGGATATAGAAATTACGGCGGACGGCAATGAAACGCTGCGAGAGGCGCATTGTATCGCGGAGCAGGTACATGATTCGATTGAACGAGATTTTGAGGAAGTAAAGCATATTATGGTACATGTAAATCCGTCGGAATAATTTTAAGGAAAATTACCGCTTTGCGGTGTGTGGCTGGCGTAACGGAACGGCAATTTTTTTGCTGTTTAGTTTAGAAAGAATGGGGGATTTTTACGAAACGGGTACTGATTGTAGATGATGATATTTATATTGGTGATATGTTAGAGGAGCTGCTTGTCAAGGAGGGATATCAGACCATGCGTGCCTATTCGGGAACAGAGACACTCCTTGTTTTATCGGCACAAAAACCTGATTTGGTACTCTTAGATTTAATGCTTCCGGGATTGGATGGCAGAGCATTACTTCCAAAGTTAAGTGGGATTCCCGTGATTGTTGTCAGTGCGAAGGCAGGGGTGGAGGATAAAGTGGATCTGTTGCTTGGCGGTGCAGCAGATTATGTGACGAAACCATTTGAATCCAAGGAATTACTGGCGCGTATTGCGGTACAGATACGAAATGGAACGGCTGTTGGCAGGAATGCGGTACTCGAATATCAAGATATCTGTATGGATACCAGTACACATAATGTTTGTGTGCAGAATCAGCCGGTGCGGTTGACAAAGACAGAATATGCGATTTTAAAATTATTAATGCAGAATCCTTCTCAGGTTATTACGAAAACATTATTGTTGGATAAAATTAGTGAAGATACTCCTGACTGTATGGAAAGTTCCCTGCGCGTACATATCAGTAATCTGCGCAAAAAACTGCGTGAAGCAGGCGGAAGGGATTATATTGAAGCGGTGTGGGGGATTGGATTTAAAATGAGTTAAATGAAAGCAGGCTGCTATGTTTTATCATGCTTATAAGGGAAGTGTTCGTGTTGGAAATTCTCAAATGGATTATATATCTTTTAGAATTGTAGGAACAACTTCTGCTTCTGAAATTGCTGATAAAATTCGTGTAAGCGAATTGTTTATTTATAATGGTCTTGGTTATGCAGCATATGAAGAAGTAAAAGATTTTAATGTACAGGTCTTGAATTTCTTAATAAGATAACAACAAGGCAAAGTTGTATAAAATCTTTACCATTTCTTAACTCTTTTCTTAACAGGTTTCTTAACAAAGTATCGTTAAAATATAGAAAACCAAAAATATAACAGAAATGAGGAATTTATATGGAGTATGTATTGACGACAGAGGCTTTGTGTAAATATTATAAGCATTTTAAGGCTTTAAATGGGCTGACTATGCATGTGCCCAAAGGTGCAATTTATGGAATCGTTGGGAAAAATGGCGCTGGAAAGACAACATTAATTCGTTTACTATGTGGTCTGCAAGAGCCAACAAAAGGCAGTTTTTGCCTGTATGGAGTACAAAATAACCATAAGGGTATTCAAAGGGCACGCCGCAGAATCGGCGCAGTTGTGGAAACGCCATCGATATACTTAAATATGACAGCAGAGGAAAATATAAAGGAGCAGTACCGCGTTTTGGGGCTTCCGTCTTTTGAAGGGATAAAAGAACTTTTGGATTTGGTGGGCATTGGTGATACAGGGGAAAAAAAGGCAAAAAACTTTTCACTTGGTATGCGGCAGCGGCTGGGGATTGCGATTGCGCTTTGCGGTGATCCGGATTTCCTTGTATTGGATGAACCGGTTAACGGGCTTGATCCACAGGGAATTATTGAGATGCGCGAATTGATTTTAAAGCTGAATCGTGAACGGCAGATAACCGTTTTGATATCCAGTCATATTTTGGATGAACTTTCACGTCTTGCTACACATTATGGGTTTATAGATAATGGGCAGATTGTAAAAGAGATCAGTGCACCGGAATTAGAAGCAGCGTGTCGGAAATGTCTGCACATGGAGGTAACGGATTTAAGGGTTTTTGCACAGGTATGCGACAGTTTAAAGCTGGAGTATCAGATTGTTTCGGATGCTATGGTTGATATTTATGGAAAGGTTCGAATAACGGAATTTGTACTTGCACTTGCAAAAGGCGGGTGCGAGGTGCTTTCTGTTGATGAGCGCGATGAGAGTTTAGAAAGCTATTATGTGAGTCTGATTGGAGGTGCCAGCCGTGAGTAGATTATTGTATGCGAATTTGGTTCGTTTAAAGAATGATACGAGTTTTCGTTTAACATTGGTGGCAATGGCTGCAATCGGTATCTTTCTGCCTGTAAATAAGTACCATTTAATGCAACGTCATGCAGGAATCCATATAACTTTGGATAATGGATTTTTTACTTATATTATGATGGGGATGATTTTTGCGTCGGCTTTTTGCAGTTTGTATATTGGAACGGAATATAGTGATGGTACGATACGAAATAAACTGATGGTTGGTCATACTAGGGCAAATATTTATCTGTCTAATTTTATTGTATGTGTGATAGGTGAAATATTTATGTGTCTTGCCTTTATTGTAGGATTTTGTGCGGTAGGGATACCTTTATTGGGATTTTTCTCTATGCCAATAAAATTTATTTTGGCTTATATGGGCTGTAGTCTAATGTTGTGCATTGCAGTTGCTGCGATTTTCACATTTGTTGCAATGTTAAATCAAAATAAGGCGGTTACAAGTGTCATCTGCATTTTGGGAATGTTTGTATTTGTATTTGGTGGTGCATATATGAATGCGCGTCTGAAAGAACCAAAGCGGCATGAGGCTTATGTGTATGTAGATATAGACGGAGAAATTGTGGAACGCCCAGAGGAGGCGAATCCATATTATATAGACGAACCAGAACGGTCGTTTCTTAATTTTTTAAATGATTTTCTTCCGGGCAATCAGACAGTAACGCTTTCACAGATACAGGCAGAGGAAAGTCATTTAGGATTGATGATGCTATATTCTGCAATAATTGCAGTGGCGGTAACAGGAATTGGATTATTTGTCTTCCGCAGAGAAGATGTGAAATAGGAATTATGGATTAGAACGGCGGAACAATAGTGTATAGGAGTGAATCTTGCAGTTATTGAAGGAATCGTAAAGTTATAGATTAGAACGGCTGAGCGATAGTATATAGGAAGGAGGCCTGCATGTAAAATCGGACATTTTGGGCTGTCCAGTAGGGACAATGCAATCGTTCGTAAGTATGGGAATAAAGGTGTTAAGTTTATGGAAATTTGGATAGGGTGTTTCATTGGTTTTTTATGCGTTATAATTTGTCTGTTAGGAATCAAAATAATTGTAATGCGCAAATCTGTGCAGGAAATTACGGAAGCTTTTGCGGAGCGCCTTAGAATGGAAACAAATGTTTTGATTGATATATCCAGTCATGATCGCTATCTGTGCAGGCTGGCGGAGGATATCAATGTGCAGTTGCGGAAGCTGCGCAGAGAGCGGTTGCGGTATCAGCAGGGAAATCTGGAAATAATGGATGCAATTACGAATATATCCCATGATTTGCGCACACCATTAACGGCAGTATGTGGTTATTTGGATTTGCTCAAACAGACGAAACAGTCACCAGAAGCAGTGCGATATCTGGAAATTATGGAGGGACGAATTGAAGCGCTGAAACAGATGATTGAGGAACTGTTTGGATATTCAGCGGCGGTTACGGCAACTCGCGAAACATCATTTGAGGAGGTGGCACTTGACAGTGCATTGGAGGAAGTTCTTTCGGCATACTATGCAGTGCTGGTAAGCCGTCAAATTACTCCTAAAATTACAATGCCCGAAACAAAAGTAGTACGTTTCTTAAATAGAAGCGCATTATCGCGTATACTGGGAAATATTATTAGCAATGCAATCAAGTACAGCGACGGTGATTTGCGGATTTCTCTTACAGAGAATGGAGAATTTGTGTTTGAAAACCACGCAGCGTCATTGGATGAATTGCAGGTGCTGCGGCTGTTTGAACGATTTTATACCGTGGAAACAGCCGCAAAATCAACTGGTTTAGGGCTTTCAATTGCAAAAGAACTTACTGAACAAATGAATGGAACAATTACAGCGCAATATCAGGAAGGAATTTTGCAGATTTGTATTTGCTTTCCGGATATGCGTTGTTTTTCCTAGGATAATCCGCACGAAATACTCTGATGTTTGCCGCAGAATATTTTCTGAGAGTACGGCTTCACAAACGCAGGCGTAGCGGTGGCTGCGTCGAGGCTTGGGGAGTAGTGCTATCAGGAAAATAGGCAAGCCTAAATCTGCAAAGTTAATTCTTGGGGCTGTCGCATTAAGGAAAACATATACAAGATATTATAATACTGTGCTGCATGATACTATCTCTTGTATAATCAAAGCTTATTGTGACAGCCCCGTAAAATTTAAAATTCACCGATCTTATAATAATGTACTTCGTTCATCTTCGTGATACCAGATTCTTCAATGGATGTTGGTTCTTTAATCGTGGGGATATCTTCACTGTAAGAAGCCATAATCATTCCCAAGCCTTTGTAATCCGCAGGGGCGTTAATATTGTATGTAACGGTTGCAAGTGTATCATCTGAAAATTCATAAGTTAATTCGTATTTAATCGCATATTTCTTCTTGTTAAATGTAATTGTTGTGGATTCTTCATTGGTTTCAGCAGGTTCTCCAGCACCATGTACCCATTGATTGCTGACCGGATTGGGAAGCAAAGTGCCAGTATAACCGTCAAATAAATTGTTGCAGACAGAGCCACCCATATCGTCAAACTGCATTTGCATAGTAATGGTATATTTCTTTTTCCCGCCGAATACGTCAGATTCGGCGTAAGATACAATAGAGGGAGCTTCAACATCTGTTACGCGGTCGGATGCCTTGGTGTGAAAGATAAATTCTTCCCCAAAATTTTCAAATGGAATTTCTGTTTGTTCTAAATAGGATTGTGACGATTCTGAAGTTACAGTCATTCCGCCTGTTGCTCCGCATCCAGCAAGAGCGTTTAAGGTAAGCATCCCTGTTAATAGTAATACACCAAAATTTTTCTTTTTCATACTGATATACCTCCTATACTACGTATTTGAATCGAAGAAAGAGCAAAAAAAGTGGCATAATCGCTGTTAAAATCCACGGTGGTGTGCCATAAATCGTAACGCGATTGTGCCACAGCTTTCATGAAACTTCGATTTCTCATTATAGGATTTCCCCGCAGCAGTATTGTAATACCGCTGCAAAGGAAATCTATGAGAAATCAAGAACGAGGCGCAAAGTATGTATGCATCCACACTCAGCGCCTCGTAATATTACAAAAGGCCGACAGAAATTCTGCGTCCACACGTATTTAATAGTTGTAATCCTTAACGGATTCACGTATAATAAATTTGTGTGTATCGCAGACATTGTCTGTATCGTGTGGTAGCAGCTCTACCATCCTTGCCTGCTCCCACTGCCATGGGAGTAGGTGGTACACCGTATGTCCTTGATATTCTCTTTTTCTATTGTAACACATTTGCGTACGGTAAGACAAGTAGAAAATGAAAAATTTATACAGTGTTAATGGTAGGTACAGATAGCTATAACGGTATACGGGTATATTGTATAAGTCAAAACTTCTATTTTTTCTTTTTTTAGAAAATTTCCTCAGTAAAAAGTAAAGTAATTCCTGATGACAGCGCAAATATTGAGAATGTAATATCGCCGTTTAGTAATAGCGGCATAATTACGCCGATAGCTGCCATTGTAATACCTGTTAAGCGTTGTTCTTTGTGTTTTACCATCTCTCCTCCTTGTATCTGTTGCTGTATTATATTTCCCTGAATAAAAACTTCTTATTCCTATTATATAACATTATAATGGCAGAAAAAAGAGAGATTTGTAGTTTTTTGGCATAACAATTATTTTTTTATCCTATTGCAAGTCGTTTTATGCGAGAAAAGGTTTCTCTTACAGTTGGAACGGCAAGAACTGCCAATGTAATTGCTGCCTCGGAAAAAATATAAATCGCATTGTAAGCAAGTGAATAGAGAAATGGATTCCAGCCCTCCCATGCATAGGCACCAAAAAATATCCATCCAGAGATTACAGCGAATACATATCTGCCGAAGACAGCAGTAAGATAGCCTTTTAATAGTCCATATTTTGCATTGCAGAAAAGTCCGGACAGACCCAGTGCGCCGAAGGCAAGCAGATAATCTACAATAAGCTGTGCTGGAAATAGAATATACGGGTCTATCAGCATTTGCAGAACACCGTATGCAATGCCTGTCATAATGCCAGCTCCAAGACCAAACCAATATCCTGGAAGGCAGATAACTAACATGGAGAGCAGTGTTATGGAGCCCCCTGTTACAAAAGAAAACACCTTAATATTAGACAATACAGTTCCAAGTGCTATGGCAGCAGCACAGAACGATAATTGCTTGGCTGAAAGCTTGACATTAAAATGCTGTTTGGCAACGGGGAATTGATTTGACTTTGTGTTGTTATTTGTTGGCAAAGGCAGCGCAGAAGAAATAGAATTTACATTTGAAGATGCAAGAGCAGCCGTGCGTAAATAGGCTTTGCGTGCAAAAAATACCGCGGCACAAAGTAGTGCAAGGATAAGTGCAGCAAGCAGCACATTTCCCCAGACTGTGGGAACATAAGTGATGGTTTCTCCATCTTGGATTACATTGTACAACATAAAAAATCCTCCTTCGTTGTGCGCGAGAAGGTTCTACATCGTTTGGAATTGATATAATGCCAGCTATATACGTTTAAACAGTGCAGTATGATAAATTCTGGCGTTATGTAGTATAATTTATAAATTCCTGCTTCCTTACGCCGGTATTATCCGGTTCAAGTAATGAGGGTAAATTCTCAGCGATGTGCACCCCTAGCGTTTTATGAAATTATGTTATTTATTTTGACAATTATTACTATATTCTTTTTCTTGGCGGCTGTCAAGAGGTCAAGTTTGGCAGTTTTCAGCTTTAAAAATTTGATTGGTGTGTGCTGAAGGATATAGATTTTGCAAAAATAATTCTAATTTGCCATAATATCATCAATATTGCTGATAATATCCCGTAGGCTTTTGGAGATATTGGCGTCTACTTGATATTGGAGCAGTTCTTGGATAATATTCCGCGCTTTATTGGTATCATAAGCTTCCAGGGCTGTAAAGGCTTCCTGAAGACGATCTGCCCACTGTTTCAGTGTCATATGGTCACCACTGTTGTTCGTTTTGCATTGATAGCCAATGGATTTTATGTATTCTGATAGAAGCGTATAGGCTTCGTCAAGTTCTAGGGAAAGCTTTTTCCAGTTGGCTTTCACAATAGCATAATCGCCAGCGTATGCTTCAATTTCATGAAAAAATGCGGTGTCGGTTAAGTTTACGATACCAAGGCGGTTTGCCTGTGTCCGCAGCATATGCGCTTCTGCGCCATACTGTGAGAGGGTATCAGGCTGCATAAGATCATAAAGTGTATCCTCAAGGTGACCGCTTTCTGCCAAAAAAGATGCAGCGCATTCGTTGTAGGCGTCTGTGTTTCCATCAAGTCGTTTTAAAGCGGCGTCAACGTCGATTCCGTTTTTGGCAAGGTAACGCATACGGATAAGACAATCGCTGATATCAGTGTCAGGAAAATCCTGCTGCAATAAATCTAGCGCCTGTTTTGCATGGAATGCCATAAGCGAAAGCTGCTGTTTTTTGGCTAAAAGCTCTGCTTTTTTCTGATAAAAATGACGGATAAAAATAAGTGCCACGCTCATAGGCAAAATGCCTGCCATTGCCCATAACGCGGAGTATGGCAGAACACGAAACAGGCATAGCAGCAGCAAAGGCACACAGCAACCAGCTATAAACCCAAACCATATTAGGATGGACTTGTGAATTAGTTTTTGAATTTCGTCAAATATTTTGGTGTAATTATATTCCATTTCTCTTAGCTTTCCCTTTTCTAAATTTTATTTTTGCCCTTGAAGTTGGGGGCTTGACAGTTGGGTAGTAAATTATAAATGTTAGATCTATTATAGCACATTCTAAAAAATCGGAAAAGAGGTATTTTGTGTTTGGTAGGAACTAACATTTGCTGTAATAGAAAGTTGCACAAATAGTTCCGCTGCCTTTCTTATTTTCTGTTGTCATAGGAATGAATTCCATTTGTATGCATAATCCGTGTAATGCAATTCAGCATAAAAAATACAATAACAGTGTCGATTGGCAGCATTATTAAATTACGTAGAATCCTTGCAGGCAGAATTACCATAAAAGCGCTGCCATTTAAAAGGGAGAGCCAAAGCGTATTTAGACAGCAATTTACAATAATTTTTACAAGTAATTCCGCGATTAGAATACGCTTTAAGCGCACAGGTTTTTGATAGAGAATAGAACCGTAAATTACGCCGGCAACCATAACATTCAATGTGTAGCCAAAGAAAAATGCGCCGCCGTCGGGCTTGAGAAAAAATTTAAGGATATCCAGCATTCCGCCGAAAATTGCGCCAATTGCAGGGCCGAACATAAATTCTACGACACGGTTCGGCAGTCCTGAGAAGCCAATGCGGATATACTGCGTAATATTAATGGTGGTCGTGTAATTTAGGACGATTGCCAGAGCCGCCATCATACCGCAGAAAACAAGATTTTGGGTGACTTTTAACTCTTGAAAAGAGTCGGAATAGAGTTTCTTGATTTTGTGCATAAAAAATAGCCTCCTTTATGCAGTGAACCTGAAACTACACAAATGAGGCGCAAGATAAGCGAAAAAGACCGCGGTCTTGGGCATTTCAAATATGTAGCAGCGGGATGCGAACCTCGTACCGCAAAACGGTTCCCGTCTGGGGTGTGTTTTTTCGTCCTAGTGACAACTCCCTGTTCACAAATACAGTGCTGCGGAATGCGCAATTCTGTATTAGGCACTTAACGCACGCGGTTCTACTCTGCAAAATTAATAAAATAAAATGATTGTTACATATGGAACTATACACTATTCGGGCGGGTTTGTAAATAGTTAATTTGGACGTTATTTCAGTGCGGTGTTTTTCGCAATTTTTTTATACTGTATGGTAGAAAGATTTGCCGTATAGAAAATTTCTTGAGTTAAATTTTCGGGGGATAATACGGTGGACTTTTTATAAGGGCTGTGCTATAATCAATGGCGGATTTAAAAGGAACGGTTTTTGAGGAGGTGACTCTCATATTTTTTCATATTATTGCAATTATTGCTATTTTTATTGTGTTTCGGAAAGATAAGGTTGTATTGGCAGAAGAATCTGTAAAAGATGCCAAAAGGGAATGGATATTTAGTTTTATTTGGTTTTGGTGTTATTTTGTATTAGCTATGATAAACCATGCATTAAAATTGGATATGGTTAACGAAGTTACAAATTGGCTGCTTTTTGTATTGATCCCATTACTGGCTGTTGCGCACATTAGAAAAGAGAATTGGAAAGAAGCGCTAAAAAGTATCGGCATAAAACGCTTCAACAAGAAGACCGGTATAAAAATATTACTTGTTTGTTTTGTTTATATATGCGTAATTTTCCTAATTTTTAGTTTGGGGGAGGAAACGCAGGATATTTTTGCAAATATGCCAAAAATAATGGCGGGAATACCATTGTTTATGGGGCTTATGATATTGACGGCTGGATTTACGGAAGAATTTTTCTTTCGAGGAATCCTGCAAAGAAGTTTGATAAATATATGGAAGCGTCCGTACATAGCGATACTGGCAACAGGTATTTTTTTTGCATTGTATCATTTTCCATTTGCGTATTATCTATGGGAAGAATCGGCAGGCAGTGTAGTCAATTCATTTAAAACTATTATAGAGCATGTGGCTGCTGGCTTTATGCTGGGACTGATATATTATAGAAGCAATAAAAATCTTTGGAGCAGTGTTATCATGCATGCACTTACCAATGCAGTGATTATGGCGATTGGAGTAGTGATTGGCTAGTTGCTAAATGTTAGGAACTGTAAATAAATAACTTGTTAATTTGATGCTGCATAAATGTTCAGCTGCAAACGGGCTGCGTCAAGATTATCTGATGCCGCAGATGGACATTTAGATAAGTCAAATGGATGGGTAATTTATTGACAGTTCCTTAGTATAATGAAAAAGGAACAACGGAGAAATGACAGAATCACAGATTTTTAATTTAGGGATAATTTTGGCGGTAGTGGGCACTTTAATACTTTTGGCTGTGGCATGGGTGGTGCTTTGCAAGCAATTTCGGCACAGCAGCAGGGTGCGGCGTCTGGATACAATGGGGGGATTGGATTTTGAGCATTACTGTGCCGATTTGCTTGCGGCAAATGGTTTTGTGGAGGTCGAGGTAACGCAGGCCAGCGGCGATTACGGTGTGGATATCCTTGCAGAAAAAGACGGAGTGACCTACGCAATTCAATGTAAGCGGTACAACAATCCTGTCGGTGTGAAAGCGGTGCAGGAAGCATATGCGGGGCGTGATTTCTATGATAGAATGGTTGGCTGCGTTTTGACGAACCAATATTTTACCAAACCGGCGGCAGAAGCGGCGAGAAAGCTGAAAATCCTGCTTTGGGACAGGGATTTTTTGCAGAGTTTGGAGGAGGAATAGAATAGGAAGATGGACGGAGAAGAATTGTTATTTCGGAAACGGTTAGAGGAGCTTGCAAACAGATCCTATGCGAATCAGCAGTATTTGTTTACAGGCTTTTTGTCAGCGGCGGAGTTGGATATTTATTATCAAATGGAACATGAACTTTCGTATGCTTCTGCGGTGTTATTTGGTGGTACGAATGACTGTGAGCGGGTGATGCTGCGTTTTGGGAGCGAGGCATTATGCGGGTATGAGGAATCATTTCCGATTGCCTGTGTTGCAATTGTGCCGCTTTTGGAGAAATTCGGGGAGGTACTTTCGCACAGAGATTATCTTGGCGCATTGATGAATCTGGGAATTGAGCGCAGTACATTGGGAGATATTATAATAGAAGGAAAGCATGCTTTTTTATTTTGTACGGAACAAATGGCGCCATATATTTTGGAAAATCTGGACAAGATAAAACATACAAATGTTCAGTGCAGTTTGGCAAAGGAAATTCCTAAAAGTACAGTGGTGCAGGTAGAGCGCAAAATAGTTCAGGTGGGCGCAATGCGGGCGGACAGTATTATTGCAAAGGTGTATCATCTTTCCCGCAGCGAAAGCTTAAACCTTTTTCGGGCTAAGAAAGTATTTGTAAATGGGCGCCAGACGGAAAACAACAGCGGCAGTCTAAAACCGGAGGATAAAGTTACTGTGCGGGGTTATGGAAGATTTTGTTGTGTAAATATTGTCGGCGAAAGCAAGAAGGGAAAACTGAATGTGGAGGTGGATGTGTATTAACAAGATAAGGAAAGACGTGATAAGCGGAAGGCGGAATGTGGAGAATGACGTGTACAAAAAGCTGATGAAAGCTGTTATAAGCTGTGCTAAGTGAAATGTGGAGAATGATATGCACAAACAAACTGATGAAAGATGCTAAAAGCTGTGATAAGTGAAAGGCGGAATGTGGAGAGCAACGTATAAGAAGTATTTGGAAAGGTTGGAGAGAGTCCGCTGGCGGCGGATTGAGGTAGTATTATGGAAAAAAAGGCAGTATATAGTATGACAGAAGGAAGCCCGACGAGGCTTCTGTTAAAATTTACACTTCCTATGTTAATTGGAAATTTGTTTCAGCAGCTTTATAATATGGTAGATTCTATTGTGGTTGGGCGGTTTGTGGGAGCCAATGCACTGGCGTCAGTGGGTGCGACAGGATCGCTCAATTTTTTATTTTTTGCGATGAGTTTTGGAATTGCGGCAGGTGTCGGCGTGGTGGTATCACAGTATTTTGGCGCGGGCAAAATGGATATGGTGGAAAAAAGTATTATCAATGGTATGTATCTGCTTGCAGTGGTATCTGCTGTTATGGGGTTGATTGGGATTATTTCGGCTAGGTGGATTTTGGTGGTGCTGGATACGCCGGAGATTATTTTGGATGACGCGGTTGTGTATATGCGCGTATCGTGTGCGGGCATTCTTGCGATTGCAGCATATAACGGCGTGGCGTCGGTGCTGCGGGCGCTGGGAGATTCCAAGACGCCGCTTTATTTTATGGTGGTGGCGTGCTTTATTAATATTGGACTGGATTTGCTTTTTGTAATTACATTCCAGTGGTCGGTGTTCGGGGTGGCATTTGCAACTGTAATTGCACAATTGGTCGCGGCAGCAGGCGCATTTTGTTATGCACTGTACAAAATTCCATATTTTCGGATTCAAAAGGAACATCGAAGGGTGCGGACAGATATTATTTCACGCTGTTTTACGCTGGGGCTTCCGATTGCGCTGCAAAATTCGCTGATTGCGTTTTCGTGTATCTTTTTGCAGAAAGTAGTTAATGGATTTGGCGAAAATGTTGTTGCGGCGAATACGGCGCTTGGCAGGATTGAGCAGTTAGTGCAGCAGCCCTACAGTTCACTGGGAGCAGCGATTACTACTTATACCGGACAGAATATCGGTGCGGGGAAAATTGACAGAGTGAAACAGGGGTATCGCGTAGGATTTTGGTGCGCTGTGATTTTTAGTTTGCTGATGTTGATTCCAGCGCAGTTTTTTGGAGATGAGGTAATCCATATTTTTGTAGAAGATCCAGAAGTAATTGCAATTGGGGCGAAAGGACTTTCGATTACGAGCTTCTTTTACTTTTTCCTAGGGATGATATATGTTGCGAGAAGCGTTTTAAATGGTGCGGGTGACGCGTTGTATGCAATGATTAATGGATTAATGGAAGTGATTGGCCGCGTGGGCTTTGCTGTTCCGCTTACCAAACTGCCATTTATAGGAATGTGGGGTATCTTCTTTACAACAGGTTTGACATGGGCTTTAACTGGTATTGTCAGTATGCATCGTTACTATAAAGGAAAATGGCAGTTTAAGGGTATAGATTAGGGCTTGAAAGGATAGTTATAATGTGAAGCAGTGAACCTTGTAATAATAAAAACTAAAATGTTTTAAAAATGAGTAAACAAAAACTTGCATATCGTTCCACTTATTGTTATAATGACGATAGAAGACAAGCAGGCTGTAAAAATTATCAACAATTTAACAAATGGATTCTATCGCAGGAGGTTGCAAAGTTATGGGAAGTGACGTAAACGCAATGAAAACTGCCATTGATAATGGCAAAACAGCACTAGGGATTGAGTTTGGCTCTACCAGAATTAAGGCGGTATTGGTGAATGCACAGCATGAGGTAATAGCTAGTGGAACATATGATTGGGAGAATCAGCTCGTCAATAATATCTGGACATACAGCTTGGAGGCGATATGGAAAGGGCTTCAAGACTGCTATCAGGAGTTGGCAAAAAGTGTGAAAGCACAGTATGAAACCGAACTTAAGACGATTGGTTCTATTGGGTTTAGTGCTATGATGCATGGTTATATGGCATTTGGCAAAAAGGATGAATTGTTAGTGCCGTTTCGGACATGGCGCAATACGATTACGCAGGAGGCAAGCGAGAAACTGACAAAGCTTTTTAATTATCATATCCCGCAAAGATGGAGCATTGCGCATTTATATCAGGCGATTTTAAACGGAGAGGAGCATGTCAGCGAGATTACATATTTTACAACGCTGGCAGGCTATATTCATTGGCAGCTTTGCGGGCAGAAGGTGCTCGGCGTGGGTGAGGCGTCTGGTATGTTTCCGATTGATATAGAAGCAAGGGATTTCAACCAGAAAATGGTAGCACAGTTTGACGCATTAGTAGAAGATAAGGGCTTTTCGTGGAAGCTGGCGGATATTATGCCTAAGGTGCTGGCAGCGGGCGACAATGCTGGAACGTTAACCGCGGAGGGAGCAAAGCTTTTGGATGTAACAGGAATCTTGCAGCCAGGGATTCCAATGTGTCCGCCAGAGGGGGACGCTGGAACGGGTATGGTTGCAACAAACAGCGTGGCAAAACGTACCGGAAATATTTCAGCAGGAACTTCAGTTTTTGCAATGGCGGTTTTGGAGAAAGATTTGTCTAAGGCGTATGATGAACTGGATCTTGTAACGACACCGGAAGGAAATCTTGTGGCAATGGTGCATTGCAATAACTGTACATCAGACTTAAATGCATGGGTAAATATTTTTAAGGAATTTCAGGAAGCAATGGGACAGAAAGCCGATATGAATGAACTGTACGGCACACTATACCACAAAGCTTTAGAGGGGGATGCGGATTGCGGCGGACTGTTGTCCTATGGCTATTATTCAGGAGAACACGTAACAGGATTTGCAGAGGGGCGTCCATTGTTTGTGCGCACACCGGATTCTAAGTTTACACTTGCCAATTTTATGCGTGTCAATCTATTTACAGCGCTTGGTGCAATTAAGATCGGTATGGATATTCTGTTTAAGCAGGAGGGCGTAGTGCTGGATGAACTGTTAGGTCATGGCGGATTGTTTAAGACAGAGGGCGTTGGACAGAAAGTTGTTGCGGCGGCAGTGAATGTGCCGGTTTCTGTTATGAAAACTGCCGGAGAGGGCGGTGCATGGGGAATTGCAGTGCTTGCGCAGTATATGATGGAAAAGGCAGAGGGTGAGTCGCTTGCAGATTACCTTAATCAGAAAGTATTTGCAGGTGAGGAGTCTGTGCGCATGGAGCCGGATGCTAAGGATGTTGCGGGATTTGAAACGTTTATTGAGCGGTATAAGAAAGGGCTTGCGATAGAGCGGGCGGCAGTTGAAAACCTGTAGGAAAATGGAGGAAGAACAGTTTCCGTTTGTCAAGTCATTTTCATAAAAAATGGGACAGTACAAAAGTGTGTTTCCGTTTGAAGAAATTAGCAAAGGGGATAGAGTCTGTTGCATGAAGGGAAATGTATGCAAGAATGGCAAGTCAAAAGGGAATGAATTTAATAAAATTTTCATAAGTTGTTTGTGTATTGGAAAGGAATGGCGAAAAACATGTTAGAAGAATTAAAGAAAAAGGTGTATGAGGCGAATATGGATTTGCCCAAATACGGTCTTGTGACATTTACATGGGGAAATGTGAGTGCGATTGACCGTGAGAGCGGTATGTTTGTTATTAAGCCAAGCGGCGTGGATTATGATTTGTTAAAGCCGGAGGATATGGTGGTAATGGATTTAAACGGCAACAAGGTTGAGGGAAAATACAATCCATCTTCTGATACCGCTACGCATTTAGAGTTGTACAAGGCATTTCCGGAAATTGGCGGCGTAGTACATACCCATTCAACTTATGCGACATGCTGGGCGCAGTCCGGCAGAGCGATTCCCTGCTATGGAACAACACACGCCGACTATATGTACGGTGAAATTCCTTGTGCGCGCGTGTTAAGCCAGGAGGAAATGGATGAGGGATACGAGAAAAATACGGGTACCGTAATTATTGAAACGTTCCAAGGAAAAGACCCAATGGCAGTGCCTGCGGTGCTCTGCAAGAATCACGGGCCTTTTGCGTGGGGAAAGGATGCAAAGGAAGCTGTGCATAATGCGGTTGTGCTTGAGGAGGTTGCAAAGATGGCGCTGTTCACAGAGCAGCTAAAACCGGATGTGGAATCAGCACCGCAGCGGATTCAGGATAAGCATTATTATAGGAAGCATGGCGCTAATGCGTACTATGGTAATAAGATTGAGGAGTAGGTGCTGCAGTACTCCGCAAAAGAAGTATAGGGCACGCAGAGGAAAAGAATGCTTTCCAACTTGATTTTAGAAGATATATAATTTCTTAGGTAATATTGTAAAAAAATTTCCTTTACGGGAAATGGAAAATATGGTATTTTCTTATTGGTTTTAATTCATACTGCTTAACAGTTAAAATTTCTGAGTAACCTGACTACATAACGTCAGCGATATACGTTTAACCAGTGCAGTACGGTAACTTCTGGTGTTATGTAGTATAATTGAATAATTTATAAATATAAGTTAGGGGTTTTCGGATTGATTGGAATCATGAAGCCCCAGAAAAATGGAGGGAAAACGCAATGACAAATTTAGAGCTTCAAAAAACAGCGAATGAAGTTCGTAAGGGTATTGTAAATGGTGTTCATGCGGCGAAGGCAGGGCATCCCGGCGGATCGTTATCAGCAGCCGATATTTATACATATCTTTACTTTGAGGAGATGAATATTGACCCCAAAGATCCGAAGAAAGCAGATAGGGATCGTTTCGTATTATCAAAAGGACATACGGCACCTGGACTTTATTCGGTACTGGCAAACCGCGGATATTTTCCGGTTGAGGATTTGCTGACTTTGAGAAAATTGGGTTCTTATTTACAGGGACATCCTTGTATGCAGCATGTACCTGGTGTAGATATGTCCTCTGGTTCTTTGGGGCAGGGTATTTCTGTAGCATGCGGTATGGCGCTTGGCGCTAAACTGTCCAATGCGGATTACCGTGTCTATACATTACTTGGCGACGGCGAGATTCAAGAAGGGCAAGTTTGGGAGGCTGCTATGTTTGCAGGCCACCGCAAGTTGGATAACCTTTGTGTAATTGTAGATAATAATGGTCTGCAGATTGACGGAAAAATTGAAGATGTCTGCTCCCCATATCCAATTGATAAGAAATTTGAGGCATTTAATTTCCATGTTATTAATCTTGCCGATGCACATGATTTTGACCAAATCCGTGCAGCGTTCCAAGAGGCACGGGAAACAAAGGGAATGCCGACAGCGATTATTGCGCACTCCACAAAGGGAAAAGGCGTATCCTTTATGGAGAATAACGCAGACTGGCATGGCAAGGCTCCAAATGATGAGGAGTACGCAGTGGCGATGGCAGATTTAGAGAAGATCGCACAGCAGTTAGCATAGGCGGCAGAAGGGAGATAAAAATGGCAGATAATAAAACAAATAAAGTTGTTTCAAAAATAGCAACAAGAGAGAGTTATGGTAATGCTCTAGTGGAAGTTGGCAAGGAAAATCCAAATGTAGTTGTATTGGATGCAGACCTTGCGGCTGCGACAAAAACAGGTGTTTTTAAGAAAGCATTCCCTGATCGGCATATTGACTGCGGTATTGCGGAGTCCAATATGGCTGGTGTTGCTGCTGGATTATCACTGGCAGGAAAAATTCCGTTTATGAGTTCTTTTGCAATGTTTGCGGCAGGTCGTGCGTTTGAACAGGTGCGCAATTCCATTGGTTATCCGCACTTAAATGTAAAGATCGGCGCAACACATGCGGGCATTACTGTAGGAGAGGACGGCGCGTCGCATCAATGCAACGAGGATATCGCTTTAATGCGTACGATTCCTGGTATGGTGGTAATGTGTCCGGCAGATGATATTGAAGCAAAGGCAGCCGTGCACGCCGCGGTGGAATACGAAGGCCCTGTATATATTCGTTTTGGTCGTGCGGCAGTTCCTGTTATTAACGACAATCCTGATTATCATTTTGAGATTGGCAAAGGAACGGTGCTGCGTGAAGGGAAAGATGTAACGATTGTTGCAACGGGTATTTGTGTAGAATCGGCACTTGGCGCTGCAGAGATGCTGGAGAAAGATGGCATCAGCGCAGAGGTAATAAATATTTGTACGATTAAGCCGCTGGACGAGGAATTAATTGTGAATTCTGCAAAGAAAACCGGCAAGGTGGTAACAGCGGAGGAGCATTCTGTTATCGGCGGATTGGGAAGTGCAGTCTGTGATGCACTTTGCAAATCGTATCCGGCACCTGTTTGCAAAATTGGTATGCAAGATCAGTTCGGCGAGTCTGGATCGGCTGCAGCACTTGTTGAGAAATATAAGCTGGACGCAAAAGGCGTTTATGAGCAGGTGAAGGGATTTTTAGGGAAGTAAGGATTGCGTGTGGAACATATAAATAAATGCAGACGTTAGGACTGTTTTATTTGAAGTATTTTTAAAAATTTAGATAAGGCTGTCGGAGAATGAACTTTTCTTATAATATATGATTGTGGTATCAAATGCGTCACATGATATATTAGGGAACAGGACATTTTTCGACAGCCCTATTTTTTTACACAAATTGCGCACGCTGTCCAAAGAAATTATGTTATTATTCCTTGTTTTTCTATTTAAAATTCTAATAGGAATATTTCCAATCTATTTTCTTTCTTATATTCATCAATTGTAAATTTTTCATATCACTTAAGAAAGATAATTATGTTCGTGAGTCAGTATTACTGGTAAATTTAAGCGTTTGCCAGTATATATTATCCTCAAGTAAACAGGTGATAATCAAAAGCATATAAAGAATATTATTATTGAGGAAAAGGGGTAAAAAGAACTATGAATAAAGTATTAAATAATTTATTTGAGATGCAGGCTGGAGAAAAAGAATTTCAAGATTTGGATAATACGCTGATAAAAGAAAGCAATAAATTATTAAACGCTTTTGTAAATCAGATCTCGCCACAGGATTATGAACAAATACGAGATGTAGTGTTCTCCATTGCATATTTGGCTAAAAAATCGGCGTTTGAAATTGGATTTAAAACAGCAGTCAATTTAGTTATGGAATGTAAAAAAGAGTAGTATATAATGCATCCGTACATCAAATAATTTCTATTATTTTCAGTATTTTTTCTTTTTTTTGGTTATCACAATCTTTGATTGCCCTTAATATTTCATTGTCCAAAGCCAATTGAGAATTATCATATTGATTAGCTAAAAGGTAATCAATGGAAGTATTAAGGGTATTCGCTATAGATAGTAAAACATTTAAGCTGACTTTTGTATGATTGTTTTCAATATTGGATATATGGGAAGTATTACAGCCAACAAGCTCTGCAAGGTTATCTTGTGTTAGTCCTTTTTTTATGCGCAGTTCCTTTATACGTAAACCTAATTTTGCATAGTCAATTTCTTGTTCCATATAGATGCTCCTTATTGTTTATATAAATATTTTTATATTCTAAT
>VSNQ01000072.1 GCA_009774395.1 Lachnospiraceae bacterium | reverse complement strand
AAGGTTTGTGCTGAATTGAGAAAAGAAAAGTAAAAAAATAGGTTGATTAATTGCCAAAAAAATTATATGATAGATTAGATGAAATTTAAAAGGAATTATGAAGGAGGAAGGAAACTTGCTCGAAATTAGATCAAACGAAACAGAAGCAGCGGCAAGGATAATTGTTGTAGGAGTGGGCGGTGCCGGTAATAACGCGGTAAACCGAATGATAGATGAAGCAATTACAGGTGTAGAATTTGTAGGAGTCAATACGGATAAGCAGGCATTACAGTTATGTAAAGCACCGAAATTATTACAGATTGGCGAAAAGCTTACCAAAGGGCTTGGTGCAGGTGCAAAGCCGGAGATTGGCGAGAAAGCAGCAGAAGAAAGCTCCGAAGATATCAAAGAAACAGTGAAAGGTGCGGACATGGTGTTTGTTACCTGCGGCATGGGAGGCGGCACTGGTACAGGGGCTGCGCCGATTGTCGCGGCAATTGCAAAGGAAATGGGAATCTTAACAGTCGGTGTTGTTACGAAACCGTTTCGCTTTGAAGCGCGCACGCGTATGACAAACGCCTTAGCAGGTATTGAGAAGTTAAAGGAACATGTAGATACATTAATTGTGATTCCCAATGATAAACTTCTTGAAATTGTGGACAGGCGTACTACAATGCCAGATGCCCTAAAGAAAGCCGATGAAGTGCTGCAGCAGGCAGTACAAGGCATTACAGACCTTATCAATGTACCATCTGTTATTAATCTTGACTTTGCGGATGTACAAACCGTTATGAAGGATAAGGGTATTGCACATATTGGTATTGGTAACGGCACAGGAGAGGAAAAGGCTGCCGATGCTATTAAGATGGCTGTAGAATCTCCGCTTCTTGAAACTACCATTAGTGGTGCTACAGACGTAATACTTAATATATCAGGTGATATCTCAATCTTTGATGCAAATGATGCAGCAAGCTATATCCAGAAACTTGCAGGAGAGGATATTAACGTAATCTTTGGCGCTATGTACAACGAGGATATGACAGATTCTTGTACTGTAACAGTGATTGCAACTGGTATTCAGACAGAAACGCCTGCAATAAACAAGTTTGGCGGCAATTTTTCAATGGTAGGCAAGAACGGACAGCCTATTCCAATTAAAAAACCTGTATACCCTGCGCCGAACCCACAACCTGTTCAGGGCGTAAACGGCAACACCACCAGTATGCCCAATCTAAGCGGGATTAAACCTGTCACAGACCTAAAAAGCAACGTGAAAGAACAATCACTCAAGATACCTGATTTCTTAAAACGTTAAGAATAATTATAAACTTCGATTTCTAAGGCGGCAAGTAGGGGAGATAAATCTTCAATACTCGATTGCTTTGTCGAAAAAAAACAATGATTTTGTCCCATGCTTTGACAAAAAAAGCATGGGGCTTTTTGTATACTTTTTTTGTACGGGAGGTGATGAGAATTTATGAAATCTACATTGATATTTATTTTATAGAGAATGCCATGCTGGATGCGGCAATACTGACATTAGCATTATTCTTAATGGGAAAGCGGATGATACCGTGGCGAATTGCCTTGGCGGCATCAGTTGGCGGAGTCAGTGCAGTGCTTATATTGATATTTGGCATAAAATATGGTATTTTTTATATTTTGGCAGTGCTTGCGACAGATTTTATGATGTTTCTTGTGGCAGGCAATGCTGATACCGGAGAGAAGATGCTAGGTATTGTTTATTTTCATGCTTTGGCTTTTGCATATACAAAGCTGGAGGAATGTGCGGCAATGCTTGGAATATGGAAAGGGAATCGGGTAATTACGCTTGCTGTGTTGATAGCAATGATTATGCTGATAGCTCATTATCAAAGCCGCAGAAGGGCACAGAGGATTTATATGGTGACAATTACGGAGAACGGCGAACATATAGAACTGAAAGCACTGTTTGATACCGGTAATTCCCTAACAGAACCAATGAGTCAAAAACCGGTTTCGATTATTGAGGAAAACGAAACCATAAAATTATGGCTTGCTGCCCAGCCAGAGAGATACAGAGTTATCCCCTTTCGCAGTATTGGAAAAGAGCATGGGATATTAGAGGGAACAATGGTTGACGAGTTGATTATCTGGAAAAAAGATCGTCAAATTGTTCATAAAGATGTGATTGTCGCATTGTACAAAGGGAAACTGTCAAAAGACGGCTCCTATCAAATGATTTTAAATCAAGGATTACTGTAAGGAACTGTTAAAAATGAATTGTTTTACAGTTCTTAAGTATAGATTACAAATAATATACAGACAGGTCAGATGTGTAAAAAGTAAAAACAGTGCAGATTTGTTACGAAATTGTAACAAATTTTGTTGGGAGGCAGAGCGTGCTGTTTTGGGAATTTGGAAAGGAGCTAGAGTGTTTCATGATATTAAATTTATATTTACCCGGAAAGATACGCTTGTCTTTCGGGAAAAGGGACTGTTGGAACAGCGGGAAAAATGCCGGCGGCAAACAGGAAATTCACTATATCGGAGGTTCGGAAATATTACCGCCGCCGCTTGATGCAGAGGAGGAAAACGAAGCGATTAACGGATTGGAAACAGAACACGCAAACGAGGCGCGGGCAACGCTGATCGAGCATAATTTGCGGCTTGTCGTATATATCGCAAAGAAGTTTGACAACACGGGAATTGGTGTGGAGGATTTAATTTCGATTGGGACAATCGGACTGATTAAGTCAATCAATACGTTTAACCGCGATAAAAATATTAAACTCGCCACATATGCATCTAGGTGTATAGAGAATGAAATCCTAATGTATCTAAGACGAAACAATAAGACAAAACTGGAGGTATCCATTGACGAACCGCTTAACGTTGACTGGGATGGTAATGAATTGCTTTTGTCGGATATCCTTGGAACAGATGAAGATGTAATATATCGTGATTTGGAAAATGAAGTGGAACGCAATTTATTAAAAAAAGCAATTTCACGACTTGGTGAGCGGGAGCGCACAATTATTATGTTACGGTTCGGACTCGGGGGAAATGATGACAAGGAGATGACACAAAAAGAAGTTGCCGATTTTCTCGGTATTTCACAGTCCTACATATCGCGCTTGGAAAAAAAGATTATGAAGCGCCTAAAGAAAGAAATGGTAAGCTAAACTTGCGATACGCCTGTACGAATAGCTTCCAATACATTACATATGCCGCGGCAATATGGAAAGCCCGCAAATGGCAGCACAGAAACGGTGGTTTCCAATTGCATCGGCATAAATGTATAGGAGGGATAGTATTATGGCACAGGGAAAAGTGGAAATATGCGGAGTAAATACAGCAAAGCTTCCGGTACTGAAAAATGAAGAAAAACAGGAACTTTTTGCAAGAATAGAGCAGGGCGATCAGGAAGCACGTGAAGCCTATATTAAAGGAAATTTGAGATTGGTTCTCAGCGTGATAAAACGTTTCTCCCAATCCAATGAAAATGTGGATGATTTATTTCAGATAGGTTGTATTGGGCTTATCAAAGCAATAGACAATTTTGATTCTAGTCTGGACGTCAAATTTAGTACGTATGCGGTTCCGATGATAATCGGTGAAATACGTCGCTTTCTCAGAGATTCCAGCAATCCTATACGTGTAAGCAGGTCACTGAAAGATACGGCTTACAAGGCAATTTACGCCAAAGAAAATTTAACAAAGAAAAATCTGCGAGAGCCGACGATTATGGAAATTTCACAAGAAATAGGAATTCCTAAGGAGGATATTGTGTACGCTTTAGATGCAATACAAAACCCAATGAGCCTTTATGAACCAGTATATACAGAAGGCGGCGATACGCTTTATGTGATGGATCAAATCAGCGATAAAAAATGCAAGGAGGAGAATTGGGTAGAAAATATTTCCTTAAGTGAAGCAATGAAACGTCTTGATGAGCGGGAAAATGAAATTATTACGCTGCGGTTTTTTGAGGGAAAGACACAGATGGAAGTAGCGGAATATATTGGAATTTCACAGGCACAAGTGTCGAGGCTGGAAAAAAATGCACTTCATACAATGAAAAAGTATTTAACGTTCTAAAATATAAGAGATTTCATAAAAAATATGAAATGTTCTAAAAAAAAATCAATTTTTATAAGTGACAGACAATATAAACTATTGACTTAAATCGAGAAACAATTTACAATAGTAATAAAGTAGTTAATAGTTTTTTGTGTGAAAGGATGTTACTTATATGGATAAGCAAAAAAATCAGACAAATTATTCAAATCGTCGCTTTAGTATCAGGCTTCTTGTGTTGTCAATAACATCATTGCCAATGGTTGTTGCGTGTGTTGTTATTGTTCTGTTTACTGCATTAACAATGCGACAAGGACTAGAAGCACAGATTTCGGAAACATTAAAGGGTGTAGCCTCTGGCGCAATGGCAGCACTTAATTGTGTTTCAACGGATGATTTAGTGATGAAAGATGGTGACTTGTTCAAAGGTTCTGTTGATATTTCACAAAACACGGAATTAATTGACAAGTATGCAAAAGATAATGATGTTGAGATTACGATTTTTTATGGAGATAAGAGAGTCGTTACAACGATTAAAAATGCAGCAGGGGAACGTGTTGTTGGCAATACCGCGCGTCAAGAGGTTATTGATAATGTACTTGGTGCAGGTCAAGAGTATTATTCAAAAGCACTCAATGTAAATGGCGAGAATTATTATGGATATTATATTCCAATCAAAGATAAAGCAAATAATGTGATTGGTATTATGTGTGCAGGCAAAGAACAGCAAACAGTAGCACATTTTATCAATACTCGTGTTACATTTACCACTGCGATGGCAATCGTTATTACATTGATTTGTATTGTGATTGCGATTATAGTAGTAGAACATTCCATACTTCGTCCATTGTATATGTTCTCTGAGGTGGCGAAGAAAATGTCGCGAGGCGATATCGACCAGACAATTAATTATACAACAAATAATGAATATGGTGATTTGGCAGAAGACTTTTCAGCAATGATATCAAATATCGGTGAGCAGGCAGGTATTGCTGAGATGGTTGCTGATGGTGATTTAACAGCAGAATATAAGCCGGCAAGTGAAGGCGATGTTATGGGTAAAGCACTAAAGAAGATGCTTCGCGAGAATAATAAGAACCTTTCTGTAATTCGTGATGCGGCGTCAAGAATGGCAACAGGTGTCAACGAGGTTGCAAGCGCAAGCAACGCTTTGGCACAAGGCGCTACAGAACAAGCAAGTGCTATTGAACAGATTACAGCTTCTATTGAAGAAATTGCAACAGGGGCTAAAGTAAATGCAGATGATGCAAATGCAGTGAATGAATTGGTACAAAATACTAAAAATGGTGCAATCCGCGGCAATGAACAGATGAAACATATGGTTAACGCCATGAATGATATTAACGAATCTTCAGAAAATATTTCTAAGATTATGAAAACGATTGATGATATCGCTTTCAATACCAATATCCTTGCATTAAATGCTTCTGTAGAAGCAGCAAGGGCTGGTGTACATGGAAAAGGTTTTGCGGTAGTTGCGGATGAAGTTCGAAATCTTGCAACAAAGTCTGCTGAGGCGGCGAAAGCCTCTGAGGAGATGATAGAGGATTCTATTAAGAAAGTTGAAATTGGTTCTAAACTTGTGATTGAAACGGCTACAGCATTAGAAGAAATTTTGGAATCTGTAGAAAGTATTGCTACAAAGGTTAGCAGTATTGCAGATGCTTCTGCAAATCAGGCAAATTCTGTAAGTCAGGTAAATGCTGGTATAACACAGATTGCAGATGTTGTACAGACAAACTCAGCAACTTCTGAGGAATGTGCGGCAGCTAGTGCAGAACTTTCGAGTCTGGCTGGACAACTTGAGCACGCGGTTGGAAGATACAAACTTGTGTCAAGCAAATCAAGAACGAGCAGCTTTGATGATAGTTTTGACAGCGGCAGCGATGATGACTTTGTAGATAATGAAAGTATTATATCGTTGGACTCCGATTTTGGTAAGTACTAAAAATTAAACGAAAAACAAAATGCTACCCCGGTAAAATTTGTGCCGGGGTAGATTCGATATAGGGGCAGGAATTGAAACTATATGTGACAAAGACATATAATATAGAAGAAGTGTTTGGTGGCAATCTGTCAGAAATACTAAGTATGCTTGACAAAGATCGGCAGAAACGTGCGGTTCTAATTAGGCATAAGCAGGAAGCCGCGAGAAGTATATTTGCAGGGCTTTTGCTGCGATATGCGTATTTGTGTGAAGGCTATGGTGAGGATACATGGCAGCAGGAGGAAATCGGGCATGGCAGATATGGGAAGCCCTATATAATTAAGAAAACAAAGTTTCACTATTCATTATCACATTCCGGTGAATGGGTTTTTTGTGCCGTGGATAATGGTCCAATCGGTGCAGACATACAAGAACTGCGTCCATGGAAATTATCCATGGCAGAGCGTTTTTTTGCAAAATCAGAATATGAATGGCTTGCTGCTTTTGGGGCAGACTGTGATAGAGAACAGACGAAACTTTTTTATAAAATGTGGACGGCTAAGGAAAGCTGTGTTAAGCTTACCGGCCGCGGTATTGGCGCAGGCATAGACCAATATAGAGTGAATCAGGATTTTACGAAAATCAACGTTGTGGATTCCCAGGAGTTTCCGATTAAAATCTATGAATCAATATCTGGATATATGGTCTGCGTATGCAGTGAAGGAGAGAATTTTCCGGATAGCCTGATAATGGTCAGCTTAGAAAAATTGGTAGAAAGCAGGAAAACGGAGGGGTAATATGCTAAAGGAAATCGGCAAAAACACGGTAAAAAAAGGTGAGGTAATATTTGCGCGCGGCGATGCGCTTAAACAGATTGGAATTGTACTTTCAGGGAAAGTATTAATTCAGGGAGATTATATTCGGATGGTTCGACCGCAGGCATCCTATATTGCCTTAAATGAAGTGGGGGAAGAATGCTATTTTGCAACATATACAGCATTAGAAGATTCAGTTATATATGCGCTGCCTGTAACTGGTGAGGATACAATCCGAAATATTATTTCTAAAAATACGGATTATCGTGCGATTATGATTTCTTCCCAGTATAAGTATGCAGTAGAACTTTCAAGGTTAAAGTGCAGCTTGGCAGAGCGCGCGAAACGGCTCTATGATTTCGCGGTAAAGAGTTATGCAGAGTATAAGACGTTCTGTACAACATTAGCGATTCCTATCACTGCGGTTGCTGAATTAGAAGACTTACAGGCATATCATGGAGCACCGGAAATCGGTGAAGAAAAACTTGCGTATTATGAAGAAGGAGCGAAAATTCCGCTTGCTGCACATAAACAATACTATTCCTATAGTGAAGCAATGGTGATTTATCAGGTTAATGAAATTATGGGGTTAGTGGCGGCTATCCGTGAGGATTGTGCAGGAATGACAGAATATATTCGTGCAGTATTAAACGTGATTGCATTACAGCCAAGGCAGAATTTGTATGAGTATCTGTGTGCAAAAGCGTCAGAATTGAAAAAGCAGGGAAATCTGCCTATTGAGATGCAGGTGCTTTTGGCAAGTATTGTTGAGGAACTGCGTTTTCAGTATGGAGAATTGCAAAATCAGTTACCAGATATGAAAGATTTGGATATTAGTACGCTTGAAAATAAAATGGTAAATCTTCACACAGTGGAGTTGACGGAGAAAGTGCAGAAAACCAAAGAGGAGCGCGAGGAGGAAATCCGCAATGATGTTGCTTCCTTGAAAAATTCTATGGATCAAATAGTTAAATATGGAACCATAAGCGATGAAGATGAATTTGCACTCAAGCGCAATGTAGATTATTTAGTAGAAGCACCAGATAGACTGTCAATAGAAGATGATGTGAAGAAGGCAAAGAAAGCGATTACGCCGATAGTGTTTAAGTTGTATCTTTCTTGCTATTATAGAATTAAGGAGGGATTGATTGCACCGCCGAAAGCTGTAGAATTATTTATGAACTATGGAATGCTAGATGAACGCCTGTTAGATCAGGAACATTTGGAATTTTTATGTAGTATAGAGCCAGAAAAAAATGAAGGACCTTGTACTGTTGTTACAATGATGGAATGGCTGGATATGATACATGACGGCAGACGGGAACCTTCCAAAAATGATTTTGATGAAGACTACGGCGAGAATCTCCGTACTTTGAAAAAGCAGGGTGATATTGATGAAAAGACGTATAAAGCGCTGTTTAATGATATGAAAAAACGTGTGGAATACGAAGTAATGAATATGCAGATGAGTAATTCACGTTCTCTTTACGGACAGCCGACGGCCTATATGCCGATCTTATATAAAGAGGCGATTTATGGCTATTTAGATCAAATTCTTGTGACAAAGAAGAAAATTAATGATAGCGTGCGCAAGCTAATGAAAATTGATTATTCAGTATTTTACAGAGAAGTGATTTACTCGAACACCAAGTTAAAAATTAGTAATGATACGATTATGAAAAATGTGTATCCCGACATTATTTTATTCCCATTGTATGGGCTGAACGCTTCTATGTGGCAAGAAATCGGCAGTAGAAGCAAAGATACGCCAGGAAGATTTTGTTTCCCAATTTTGACAATTACGAATATTGATGATATTATGGTGAAAATGTTCGGGCGTTTTCGCTGGGAACTTTGTAGATGTATACAGGGTATGGCATGGAATGATATTAAATTAAAATCCTTGACTTCGGAATATATGGATTATATACAATTTTATCGTAAGAATCACGATTTATCCGATGAGGCGCGCGAGAAGGTTAAGCTGCAAATTCAAAAGGGCAGAAATAATTCCAGAGAAATCTTTTTAATTGACTATGAAGCATGGATTAAGAGCGAAGCAAATGGTGCACTAAAAATTAATAAAGTGGCACGGGAATTGCTGGCGACATACTGTCCATTTGAAAAGTCTATTCGAGAGAAACTTAGTGCACAAAGACCTTATGAAGTGGCAATGGCTAGAGGGAAACGGAATGCGTTGAAAAAGAAACAGGAACTTGAACTAAAGATAAGGACAATACAAAAAACAACTTCTGAAATACCAGAAGAAATTATGGAAACACATGGATTTTACAGTGAAATGTGTTAAAGAAGTTATACTCACGACCGTTAAGATTTTCCAATTTCTCACAGCCCATATAGCATAAGCGGGCAATATGTATTGTGCAGAAAGGAAAATCTAATCGTTCGTGAGTATATGTATAAACAAAAAGAAGGGGCTGTCAGGAAATGTAATTCTGCTGACACCCCTTTTTTACTGCACAGCCCCGTGCCGATGAAATATGGGGCTGTCGCAATAAGCTTTGATGCTACTAGATATGGTATAAATTTTAGCACAGAGTCAAAATATCTTGTATCCGTTTGTCTTAATGCGACAGCCCCGCACGGGGCGCGCAACGAGTAGGGGAAGAAGACTCTTCTCTACTCGGTTTTGACCTGCTTTAAATTTTTATGCATTTGTTTTGGTAGGATCTTCGTCTTGTGCACTATCGGGAGTATCATTATCGTCTTCTTTAGGTGGTGGAAGAAGGATTGTTACAGTAGCGATACGATTTTTATTCACTTTTTTGGCGGTAAGCATAATACCATCTTTGGTCGTAACATGCTCTCCTTCCGAGGGAAAGCCATCAAGCAACTCAATAATAATACCACCAATTGAGTCGTAATCCTCAGATGCAAAATGTGTTTCTAGTGCATCATTGATATCGTCCAGTTTCATGCTTCCGCTGACTTCATATTCAAAATCACCGATTTTTTTCAAAAGTTCATCTTCATCTTCATCATATTCATCACGTATTTCACCAACAATTTCTTCTAACAAGTCTTCAATTGAAATCATGCCAACAGTGGCGCCATATTCGTTGAGCACAAAGGCAATATTTGTGGTACTTAGGCGCATTTCCAACAGTAAATCAGCGGTTTTTTTATATTCGTATGTAAAATAGCCCTCACGCATAATATCATGAATTTTAAAATATTTTTTGTCTGGGACAAGCAGAAGATCCTTTACATTGATAATACCAATAATATTGTCTGTTTCGTTCTCATAAACGGGTATGCGCGTGTACATCGAAGCGCGGAAAATATCTAATAATTCGTCATAAGTAGCTTCAACGTCAACCGTAGTAATATCAATTCGCGGTATCATAATATCCTTTGCCACAGAGTCGCCGAACTCAAATACATTATAAATTAATTTCTTTTCTTCCTTCTCGATAACACCATCTTCATGGCTTACATCTACATAAGTTTTTAATTCTGTTTCCGTCATCATAGTACGGTTTGAAGGATCTACATTTAATAGACCAAGAAAAAATCCCGATATTTTGTCAATTACGAAAATAATAGGCGTTAAAATTTGCATTAAAAGATAAACAACGTTAGCGTATGCAAGGGAAAGCTTTTCATTGTTGTTCATTGCCCAAGTTTTGGGAACGATTTCACCAAAAATCAGAACAAACAATGTTAGAATACCTGTGCCGATACCGACAGCGGCATTTCCCCAAATACGAATTACAAGTGACGTCATTAAAGAAGACGCACTAATGTTCACAACATTGTTTCCAATTAAAATAGCACTGATTAATTTGCTTTTGTTATCGAGAATTTTCTGAAGAGTAAGAATGTGTCCTTTCGGGTTGGCTTCTACCATTGCACGCACTTTCACTTGGCTCATGGTAGTTAGTGCTGTTTCTGCTGATGAGAAGAAAGCGGATAGTACGAGAAGTACGACTAGAATCATAAGTTGTATGGCACCGGGGGTATCCAAAGTTTAATCACTCCTTATAAATTATTTTATTGATTAAAAAATATCTTCTGTTGTGAATAAATATGGTGTCATAAAGTTATTTAATCACAACAGCCTGCATAGATTATAACAGTGTTAAGCAAATAATACAAGTATATTTGTAAAAATTTAAGGAGGGTTTTATTTATGAAAACAACTTTTAGTACAGAACGGCTGATTGCATTGCTGAAATGCCTGGTAGCGGCCTATTTAGTAACAGGTGTGCTGCTGCTTACTGTGGCAGGTTTGTTGTACAAGTTTTCTCTTGGTGAAAATGTAGTAGAAATTTCGATTATTGCGATTTACTGCATTGCATCGTTGCTGGCAGGGCTGTTTTTCTCAAAAGGAGCAGCAAGCAGGCGCTTTGTGTGGGGAATGGTTGCAGGTGCAGTTTATTTCCTTGTGATATGTGCAGTTTCTATGGCAGTTGACAAGAATTTTACAGTTTTAAGCAACTCATGCATTACAACACTGTTTATATGTCTCGGAAGCGGAATGCTTGGCGGCATGATGGGATGACAATTTATTTCGTAATAATTGGGGAAGTTACTTTCGGCTGTCGTATTAAGACAAACGAATACAAGATAGTCTAACACCGTGTTAAGATTCATACTATATCTTGTATCATCAAAGCTTATTGCGACAGCCCCTATAAATAAAGAACAATATAAGAATTTTGTAGTTTGGCAGTTTTATAATAGTATTACATTATCATATTTTAGTAATAAAAATCTCAAATTCTTCTGGTTCCGGCAACGCATCTAACAATGTTTTGATTGGTGTTTCAGATAACAATTTTTGATGTTCTTGATTCATCCACTGGATATGTGCTTTTGTATAGTCGGAATCGGTTTCTTCTTCCTCTTCGGCAATCGCGGGAACAAATTGGAAATAGATAAATTCCTCAAAATTTTCAGCCCACAGCAGCGAATCGCCAGTATCATGTTCATGCAGTATAATCTTGGGTTCTTTCTGTCCTTTTTCAAATAAAAAGCAATAGCTGTCGCCGGATGCTTTGTGTGCAAATGGTATAATAGTAAAATTTTCATTGATGTTTTTGTGCAGCCCTTCCTGTTTTTGTGCAAGATCGATTAGGAAGTCAAACCATTCGTATAACTCAGTACGCGCGTTGGCAAATTCAGCAAAAGGCAGCCATTCACAGTCATATGTACAATTGTAAAAAAAGTATTCTCTATCATTACCACAGATATCTTTATAATCAAATGGATTTTCTCCTGCTGGGCAGGTAAGGTAATTGAGCATACCAGAGTTATAAATATCCTGAAATAATTTTGGAAATGAAACAGATAATGTGTTTTCTAATTCTGTTAGGTTCATTGTTTAATTCTCCTTTGGCTAATTTTAATTGGATTAAGCTGATTTTGGGTATATCTAAGTGCTTGCATAAATTGGGTTAGGATTGTTTGCCGTTTGTGTCTGCGCATAATCGTATTTTACTATAGATTTCCTTTTGCTTCAATATTTAGTTACTGGGGAGTAGAATAAACGCATAGATAGAAGGGTAACAGCAACCTGTAAGAAACTGTCAACATGACTTTTTTAAAAAAAGGGGTGCATTTTGTTGAAAAGTGTGGTAAACTGTCTAACAGTATGTTGCTGTGTGGCGCCGTACTGCGTCAGTTGTAAAGGAGCTGGCGGTTGGCGTACTGATAGGAAGTGCGCTTCTGAAACTATTAACACACAAAGGAATATTTTAGGAAAGGTAAGGGTAAAAGAATTTATGAAGGACACAAGACACAGATGGATAGCCGGAATACAGGCAATGGTGATGGCGTTAATGATTATGGCTGCTGCGTTTGTGCCGCAGATGAAAGTTTCGGCGGCTCCGGTAGAAGTTGCACAGGCAGCGCTTGGCATTGATGTTTCCCGCTATCAGGGGCAGATTAACTGGGATTTGGTTGCCGCTTCGGGAGTACAGTTTGCCATGATTCGGGTAGGATACCGTACACAGGCGACAGGGCTTTTGTGCGAAGACCCTTATGCACGTTATAATCTTCAGGAGGCGCAGCGGGTAGGGATTAAAGTCGGTGCGTATTTCTTTTCTACAGCTGTAAATGAGGCAGAAGTTGTTGAGGAGGCAACGTTTACAGCAAATTTAATTGATAAGTACAAGATTACGTTTCCGGTTGCTTATGACTGTGAAGGCTTTAAGAGCACAACCAGCAGACAGTATATATTAGGGACAGCCGTGCGGACAGCGCTTGCAGTACGCTTCCTTGATACGATTGCAGCCAGAGGCTATACACCGATGTTTTATGCTTCTAAGAACGATATGACAGACAATGCATATTGGGATATGTCAATCTTAAATAAGTATAAAGTATGGGTAGCTAGGTATACAGAACAACCATTCCCAATTACGCCAGCGTGTGATTACGCAGGTGTCCATGCAATGTGGCAGTACACTAGTAAAGCGGCGATTGCAGGAATCAATGGAAATGTGGATATGAATGTTGCATATTTTAATTATGATGGCATTGCAGAACCGAAAGACCCAAGTGGTGCGCCAATTGTAACTGCAGATGTAGCAGCAAATGTACAGTATACAGATGTAAATGAAGTGGTAACGCCTAATACTGCGAATTTGAATTTGCGGACAGTGCCAAGCACAGCCAGTGATGCAACTATTGTTGTACCGATTAATCCAGGCGATATGATATTCCGCACTGGCGTAGGGAATAATGGCTGGTCACGGGTCGTACTAAATGGTCAGACATTATATGCATATACGGCTTATTTGCAAAAAGTAATGTAAGGTTTTGCTTCACAGTCGAAAGGCACATTTACGATCTGATACAGTCAATGATAAGAGTATTTATGTAGTTGCATCACAAACTGTTTTGTCGTGCAGTATAGCCTTGAACAATGGATAGTTCACAGATAATAGTTGATTCCATATAAAAAGGGGAAATTACTTGTACAGCATTTCACGAATAATTAAGTAATAAGCGCAGCCCGTTAGTCACAGAAGAATTGTGGCAGACGGGCTGAATCATACTAGTATAATCCGCGCTAAATAACCTTATGTTTCGCTTGCCAATTTTCCTGATAGCACTATTCCACAAGCCTCAGCGTAGCCACCGCTACGCCTGCGTTTGTGAAGCAGCACTCTCAGAAAAATATTCTGCGCCAAACATTAAGGTATTTAGCGCGGATTATACTAGTGGGATGAAGAAGCAGCAGATGCAGGTAAGATCATATCTCGTAATAAAAGCGGATAGTTTTTTATTATAAGGTATGGTCTTTTTTCATTTATATATTGACATCAAATATCAAATGTGTTATGTTTATACTACGACAAACATAGTATGATAATCGTAGCAACGACAAGCGTTGCATTGTCTGTCGTAGTGCAGGAAGGAGGGTATTTACATGACCAGCATCAGCAGTGATGTGATTCGTGGATACAACGACACCATGATTTTGTATTTGTTATTGGATGCACCATCATATGGATATGCAATTTCAAAGCAGATAAAAGACTTATCACAGGAAAAATATGTGATAAAAGAAACGACATTGTATTCCGCATTTACACGTATGGAGAAAAACGGATATATTGCTTCTTTTTCGGATGATGATACAGCAAATGGGAAACGCAGAACTTATTATCGAATTACAGAAGACGGCAGGCAGTATTATCAGGAAAAATGCGCAGAGTGGGCGTTGACAAAGGATGTTGTGGAACGTTTTATTAAACAGGAGGTATCAAATGGAAACAATTAGGAACTATCTGGAAACAATGTTTGCGAAGCTCCCCAATACGCTTGAGGTGCAAAAAGCAAAAAACGAGTTGTGGCAGATGATGGAAGACAAATATACTGAGTTAATCCGCGAGGGAAGAACAGAGAATGAAGCGATTGGCATTGTAATTTCTGAGTTCGGCAACCTTGATGAACTGGCTGAGGATTTGGGTATAAAAAATGTTGTAAAGTACGGAAGCACTTTGCAGACACGTATGCTTTCAATGGATGAGGTAAAAACATATCTTCGCGATAAAACGCGCAGCGGTTATATGATAGCATTAGGAACATTTTTATGTATTACGTCTGTCTGTGGATTTTTTGGAAATGGGGGCTGGCATTTGTGGTGGCATAGAGGGAAAATTGGCACAATGATATTGTTTACATTTGTTGCAATTGCTGTTGGGTTGTTTGTATTTGCAAATGTCAGTATGGGAAAATGGTATTTTTTAAAGAATCAGGTATGCAGCATTGATTTTGCAACTGCAGAATATGTACACAACCAAAGGGAAAATTTTAGAATAACCTATTCGATGATGATTACAATCGGCGTTATTTTATGTGTGATATGCGCAATGCCAGTTGTTGTGTTTGATGCCATATTTTCATGGGGGCATGGAATTGGCTTAACCATGATGTTTGTGTTTATTGGAATCGGTGTATTTTTGTTTGTGGCAGCAGGAAATAGAAATGCAGGGTTTAAGACCATTCTTTCCTTAAATAAGCAGGATACTATGGGCGGCGCATTTATATCTTCTCAGAAGCAGGTGCAATATAATAATACATCTGTGGCGCAGTTTATGTCATCTTATTGGACAATTGTAACCTGCATCTACTTATGTGTCAGTTTCGTAACATATCATTGGCATACTACTTGGATAATTTGGGTAATTGCTGCGCTTTTGGAGAAAGTAATTAAAAATAATTTCCAAAATAGGGAATAAGGTAACGATAGGAGATACTTTGCAGAATGATTTTATACTATGATTTTATACTATGATAACGCCAGAATTTACTGTACTGTATTGGCTAGATGTATATGGCTGGCGTTATGGAGTCAGGTTACTCGGAAAATTTAACTGTTAAGCAGTATAAATATTGGGGGATTAAAATGAAAAAAAATGGATTAATAACCGTATTGGTTGTAATAACAATATTCTGTGTTATCGGCGGAACCTTTTACCATATGTCCGGATTTTGGAACTGGTGGGGGAGAAACGATTTTGACGCAATGCAGAATGGAACAAGCAAATCAATGGATTTAAACGAATTTACAAGCATAGATATTGATGCGTATGTTATGGATTTAACAATTCGCGAAGGCGATAACTATTTTGTGGAATATCAATATACGCAAGGATTGGAACCAGTCTGCAAAATAGATAAGGGAACTCTTAAAATTACGCAGAGTAAGCATAAAAGAACGTTTTTTTGGGGATTTAATTCAAATAACTGTAAAGTGCAAATAACGGTTCCTTCTAAAACGGAATTGCAGGATCTTCGGTTACAGATTGATGTAGGGAATATTAATATTGCGGACATTATTTCTGAGAAATGCAATATGGAAACGGATACAGGTGACTGCAAAGTAACAGAATGTAGTTTTAAACGTTCGACAATTGATACGGATACAGGAGATGTTTCTGTGGATAATTCAGAGCTTGGCATAACACAAGTAAGCAGTGATGTAGGTGATATTGAACTTGAAAATTGTACATTTCGTGATTTGGAGGCAGATTCTGATGTTGGAAATATTCGTATTGATGCAGCACAAGACTTGTCAGATTATCGCATGGAATTAAAGACCGATGTAGGAGATGTGCACATAAACGATCAGAAAGAGAAACGCAATTACTACGAGAAAGGAAATAATCAAGGAAATATTACAGCACAGACAGATGTGGGGGATATTATACTTAATTATCGGGAAAACTAGTATAGTCTTGCATATTACTTGATTATTCATGCAATGCTATACTAGAGATTAGTAGTTTGCCAATGGCGGATAGAAATATTAAAATAAAAAGGAGATATCAGAATGTGTACAGCAGCAACATATAAAACAAAAGATTTTTATTTCGGGCGGACACTGGATTATGATTTTTCCTATGGGGAGCAGGTGGTAGTTACACCACGTAATTTCCCAATTCGATTCCGCAATATGCCCACAAACAACAGCCATTTCGCAATAATTGGCATGGCGCATGTGGAGAGCGATTATCCGTTGTATTATGAGGCGGTCAATGAAAAAGGGCTTGGGATGGCGGGGCTGAATTTTGTGGGAAACGCCGATTATAAAGAATATCAGGAGAATCAAGAGAATATAGCGACCTTTGAGTTTATCTTATGGATACTTAGCCAGTGTACTTCCGTAAAGGAAGCACGCAGGCTTTTAGAAAAAATAAATTTGGTGAAAACACCATTTAGTGAGCATCTGCCCGTTGCGCAGCTTCATTGGATAATTGCCGACCGCGGCGAAACGATTACGGTGGAATCAGTAAAAGAGGGACTTTTCGTATATGACAATCCAGTTGGTGTGCTGGCAAATAATCCACCGTTTAAAGAACAAATGTTTCAACTGAACAACTATATGCATCTTTCCCCCAAGAATCCGCAGAATTATTTTTCGGATAAACTGCTGCTGCATCCTTATAGCCGTGGTATGGGTGCGCTGGGGCTTCCGGGGGATTTATCTTCGCAGTCCCGTTTTGTTAGAGCCGCTTTTGTAAAGATGAATGCTATTTCGGGAGAATCCGAATCGGAGAGTGTTAGCCAGTTTTTCCATATTTTGGGTTCGGTAGATCAGCAAAGAGGGTGTTGCGAACTGGAAAACGGTAAGTATGAGATTACAATTTATACCTGCTGCTGCAATGCGGATAAAGGGATTTATTATTATACGACCTATGAAAATCATCAAATTACTGCGGTTGATTTGCATAAGGAAAATTTGGAGGGAACACAGATAATCTGTTATCCATTAAGGTCAAAAGAGCAGATATATTGGCAGAATTGAAAGGAGGTAATGCGTGTTTTAAAAACTTCTGAAAAGCTGCTCGAAAATACTCTTTTATGTGATGAAAAAAGAGTTGCGGAGGGTTTGGATAACGCGCATAACTGTGTTATTGAAAAATTAAATATGGTTCAGCCTTGCTAAACTGTAACAAATATTTACATTTTGTTGCTTTTTTTGCTATCAGAATATGATATACTAGATATGGATTGTTTGCCATTGCGGAATTAACAGCCAATGATATATGGAGTCTGACAGAATGAAAACGAAAATACTTGTAATAGAAGACGATAATTCCATATCGGAATTGATTTGCATGAACCTTGAGGCGGCGGGGTATGAGGCATTCCCGATTTTGGACGGGCTGGAGGCGGAGCGGTTTTTAAAGGCGTTAAACGGAAATGATATTTCTCTTGCACTTGTGGATGTAATGCTCCCAGGAAAGGACGGCTTTGCATTAATGGAAGATTTGCAGCGCGTTTCGATTCCTGTGATTTATTTGACAGCAAAAGGTGATGTGCTTTCGAAAGTGCAGGGGCTGAAATCGGGTGCAGAGGATTATATTGTAAAGCCGTTTGAAGTGCTCGAACTTTTGGTAAGAATCGAGAAAGTGTTGGAACGCACGGGCAAAAGCAGAGTTGCAATTCAGATAAAAGATGTTGTAATTAATCTAAAAGAACACAGTGTAACTAAGAGTGGCGAGAAAATTTCATTAAAGCCAATGGAGTTTGAACTTTTGGTAACGCTGGCATCAGGGAAAAATATAGCGTTCAGCAGGGAAGAATTGCTGAAACGTATTTGGGGAACAGATTATGTAGGAGAAACAAGAACGGTTGATGTGCATATTGGACAACTGCGCAAAAAACTTGGCTTTCATGATGTAATTCGTACAATTTCAAAGACAGGATATCGTTTGGAGGATTTAGAATAGATGAAATTATGGCAGAAACTTTCGCTGCTTACGGTTTGTGTTCTCCTGCTTACAGGTATTGTTTCCGGCGGTGTGGTAATTCATGGCGTAATGATTTACAATCAAAGCAAAACAATGGAGAACTATGAGCAGCAGATTAAATCGACTGCCTTTGCACTGGGCAGAGAATTGCAGAGCAGTCCCTTTGAGTCCTATCAGAAAGCAACGAAGATTTCTTATTTAAAATACTTAATTCGCCGATATGATGCATCAGAATATATTTTAATAGAAGACGACCATGTAATTTGTAATGAAACAGCATTTCATTTAACCGATCCAAGTGATGCGCGGTGGGGAGGCGAAACGGTATTCAGCGTAATCCAGCAGAAGGGCAGCCAATATATTCTGCTTGCGGGGAAAAGAATTCCACTGGGAAATATAAGTACGAATTTAAAATTGGTTTTGGTAAAAGATATTTCTTCGCTCTATCAGAATATCCGCAGCCAAGCCTTTTTTTATGTGTTGATATATCTAAGCATGATAATTGTTGCGGTTGTGCTTGTTTTTATAATAACTGGAAGAATTTTAAAGCCGCTGCGGGAATTGCAGAGGGCTGCACAGGATATTCAAAAGGGCAATCTAACACGGCGGGCAGATGTGCACAGCAAAGATGAGATGGGGATGATGGCACAGGCGTTTAACAAAATGGCACAGCGCATTGAAAATCAGGTTACGGAACTCGAAAATGAATCCGAGCGGCGCAGACAGATGATGGGAAGTCTTGCACATGAACTGAAAACGCCAATGACTTCTATCATTGGTTATTCCGATTCGCTGCTGCATGTGAATCTTAAGGAGACACAAAGAACACGTGCGCTAAATCATATTTATGAGCAGTGTAAACGTTTGGAACGGCTTTCGGGCAAGTTAATGAGTTTAATTGGAATGTATGATAATGACAGTATTTGCTTTGAGGAACTGCCTGTACAGGTATTGTTTGAACAGGCGGCGCTAATAGAAAAATACAACTTAGAACAGCAGAAAATAAAACTTGTATATTCCTGTGAAATGGGCAGCCGAAAACTGGATAAGGACTTAATGATTAGTCTTTTGGTAAATTTAATTGACAATGCTGCAAAAGCCAGTGATGTCGGAAGCACTATTTATTTAACAGGAAAAGACAACGTAATTGCTGTTCGGGACGAGGGTTGTGGTATTCCAGAGGAAGAAATAGAACACGTAACAGAAGCCTTCTATATGGTGGATAAGGCAAGAAGCAGAAAAGCAGGTGGCAGTGGTTTAGGGCTTGCACTGTGCAGCAAAATTGCAGAATTGCATGGAGCAAGGCTTTTGATTGAAAGCAGGACAGGAGAGGGAACAACAGTTTTGATAAAGTTTGCACCATTAGGAGAATAACACCCTCCATCCCATGGTTTTACAGTATTTTTACAGTTTGCTGAATACTTTTTACACCAGAAAAGGGTATCGTCTTGTTATGCTCGCAAACAATTTACGATTACTGTAAAATATAGGCTTCTAAATATTCGAGGAGGTATTTTATGAGGAAAGAGAAAAATGCATTGTTTATGGCAGTTGTTTTTGCGGCGGTATTGGGAGGGATAACAGGATGCAGCGATACCAAACCAACGGAAGAACAGCTGGTAATACCGAAGACGGAACTTGGTCAACAGATATTGACAGAGGATAGCGCTAACGCCGGACAGGCAGAAGATGGAAACAGTGCTTCCACAGATTCGGCACAGCCGTCAGGGAGCCAAGAGAACATTGCGCAGCAAGTGCAGGCACCAGAACGATTCCAAACAGATTTTTCCAATAAAGGGATTACCGTGCACGTTGATGCGCCGGTAATAGTTCCTGAAGCGGCGGGGTTCCAACTGTATACAGTAAAGGGCAGACCATTTTCGCAGGAGGATTATGATAAGGTAAGGCACGTGGTTTTGCAAGATGCACCACTTTGGGAGCGGGACTATGAGGCAATGTCAGACAGTAAGGGATTTACAAAAGAGGAGATAGAGATGCGGATAACACAATTAGAGAAAACGCCGAATGCAAAGGAGGAGGAAGAAACTTGGGAAAAAATGCAGGACAGTGCGCCAGAAAAACTGATTACAGTGGAAGTACCATCAATTGTTCCCTATTTTAAAGCGAGTGAGGAAGAACTTGAAGAAATGGAAAATGGGCTTACTTACAATATTGATATTTTTATCAAAAACCAGCTTTGTGGCAATGCAACGGTTGAGGGGGAGGATTATTGGGTATATCTTATTAATAATTTTCAAGAGGACAACCATAATATTCAGTTTTTTATACAAAATCTAAAACAGAACTATGAAAATAATTATATTATATTGCCGGAGGAGGAAAAACCAGTATCAATTGCACCAGACAAACTGCGGGAATATGCAGTAGAATTAGTAGAAGAGATGGGTTTTACGGATTTCGTGCCGTCAGGTGAAGAATATTATATTGCTGCAACAACAGGAACAGGGGGAATCAATGGGGGAGATATAGGTTATGGGTTTCATTTTACAAGGTCGCTGGAAGGGATTCCGGTAACTTATACACATGAAACTGGCAGTACAGTGGAATCCGATAATGACTCTTATGTAATATGGTCTTATGAAACATTGGACTTAGTTTTTGATGGAGAAAATTTAACCGATTTTCTATGGCGTAACCCTTATAATATTGAGAAAAAAACAGAGGAATATGTATTTTTAATGCCATTTTCGGATATACAAAATATATTTAAAGAAATGATGCTGGAAAAACATAAATGGACAACAGGAAATGAAGATATCTTGTTGCAGTTTGATATTAAAGAAGTGCGTCTGGGCTATATGCGTATCCGCGATAAGAATGGCGGGAACGAAGGAACTATGATACCTGTCTGGGATTTTCTGGGAAATCAGACAATCCAATATACAGAAGAAGAAACGATAAATGCACAATATTCTGGTAAAGAAAATCATATTACAGAAAATATATCTGTAGACGTTAACACACAACTTTTGCAGCAGGCATACACAAGAGAACAGAGTATACTACAAATAGACTCAGAATATGGATGTGCAGACAACGATGCATACTGTAGTTTATTGACAATTAATGCAATGGATGGCACTGTGATTGACAGAGCATTAGGGTACTAGTCCACTGTTTTTTAATTCCTCATATACAAAGTACTTGCTATTTGCATCATTGCCGCGTTGTCGTCAGACAACGATGCCACCGTATCGCCTCCTTCCTCCGCCTTGCACTGATACAAATATCAAGCACTTTGTATACGAGGATTAAGGAAATGGTGTACTAGGCATATATGAAATCAATGTTAAATAAGGGCTTTGCGCTTTCTGCAAAGCCCTAAAATTCTTTGTTTCAGTATTTGACAATGTAGGAAATTAAGAGTAGAATGGCAAGGGAAGGGAGTTATTATGCCATTCGAATATCAAAATACGGAAGAAATAAAAAGACACTTGTGAATTGTACATATATCAATAGTGGTGCGTATATTTCGAACAGTGGCAGAAAAATAGAGAACAGCAATTGTTAATGGTATAATTAGAATAAATCTAACAATTCGGAGGATACGAAGAATATGAATATTACGATAACAGGCAATCTTGGAAGTGGGAAATCGAGTGTTGCGAAAATCCTACAGGAAAAAGGATATGAAATTTTTTCAACAGGTAAAGTATTCCGACAGCTTGCAATGGAAAAAGGTTTGTCAGTGGAAGAATTTAACAAACAGGTAAATGAAGCGGCGGCGCAGGGTGACCGTTCCGTGGATAAAATGATAGACGATACAACAACAAGGATTGGCGAGGAAAAGGATATGGTGGTATTTGATTCCCGCTTGGCATGGCATTTTGCGCCAAAAAGTTTTAAAGTATTTGTGATAACCGATATTGATGAGGCAAGCCGCAGGGTATTTCACGACAGCCAGCGGGCAAATTCAGAGTCGTATGCAACGCAGGCGGACTGCAAAAAGGCGCTGATTCATCGTCAGAAGCTGGAAACTGTGCGTTATCGAGAGGTTTATCATATTGATTATTATGATATGAGTAACTATAATCTTGTAATAGAGAGCACTAATGCAGCACCTGCTGAGATTGCACAAGAAATACTTGATAAAATGGAAGCATTTCAACAGGGAAAGTTTCAGAAATTAATGGAATTAAATCCATCATCTATACGTATTACGGAAAATGCAAAAGAATCCACAGAGGGAAGCGATTTTATTACTGTTAATGAAAAAGGCGGCGTGTGGACGTTAAATACAGGCAAAACCCAATTAAAAAATATGTTAGAAAGCGGTGCAAAATTTATCGCTGTAAAAGTTGCCCAATCACAAGCAGGCGGCGAAGATAGCTTTATGAACTTTTCTAAAATGGGAAATACTGACGAATGTTAAGATTTTCTAATTGGAAAATCTAATCCTTTGTAAGCATAGGTAAATATACGGACACAGAAAAAACACATTTTAACCATACTTTGTACAAATTTTTCACATAGAATAGTAGAAACTGTATCCTGAATCCGTGAACATTGCCTCGAATATATGAGGCACGTTGTTTTGCCTCCGTTGATAGCTCCGTTTTGGCGT
>VSNQ01000071.1 GCA_009774395.1 Lachnospiraceae bacterium | reverse complement strand
TTTACCAATTCCCGTATATTTTGTGTTATAATGTTTTATGTGATTTTGTTTCCCTCATTTTTTCCCTTATCAGGGTTTGTAATACCCTGTGGGAAGATATAACACAAGGGAAATGATAAGGGAAAGTTCACCTGCGATAAACTTAGTGTTTTCAAGGGTTAGCGGAGATTTTAATAACAAATTATAACAGCTGATATTTCCCTTAAAAATCATCAAATCACAATCAAAATTTGTGGAGTTAAGGATATGAAAGATTTTATTTTTGTCACGGGAGCAAGTGGTATAGGTAAAACCACTTTAGCTAACGGACTGCTTGAGCACTATAAAACGACATGTATAGAACAGCATATGGTACCTGATTTTATTTCACGAGATGGCAGCGAGCCAATGACTGGAGAGCTTGAGGAACTTACTTGCTGGGAAAATCAGGTGGCAATGCTTATGTGTTTTCATAGGCTTGGTTATAAAAATATAATTGCTTCTGATATTGATGATTTAAGAACAGCTGATATTCCTATTGTTTTTAAAGGAACTGATTTTATCACAATAAAACTCGTATGCAGTGATTTGCATCAAATTCAAGAACAGATGAGAAACCGTCCCAATAATGGACTTATAGATTTTGAACTACAGAAAAGGATGAACGAAAAAAATATTAAGCGAAATCCTCTTATTAACGAATTTGAAATTGATGTTGCGAGTAAATCAATCGGAGAAGTACTTGAACAATCAATAAATATTATTGAGACTACGTCCGCCTGCTTTGATTATGAATACGCAAAACCTCCAAAAGAAATGTTTTATTCATGGGTATTTGCGAATGGATTAAGATAAATTCCGGTACAAATCCAGTAATTATACGTAAGAATATGCATTTTATTTCAAATGTTAAGCAGTGGGAACAGTTTTCCGAAAAGGGAGTAACATAACAATAGAAGCAGTTATATTGGGAATATGCCTAATCATCAATATAATTTGTGCATTTTATAAATGTTATACAGAGAAAAAGTAATAATCCTCAAATATAAGACTTTGAAATATGAGCAAAAAGGCTACCCAATCAAACGGATAGCCTTTTTTCAATTCCCAGACCAATTTTTCCCAATATTCAGTAGGTAAAATTCCAAAAGCAATTGCTCAAATTGCTTGAAAAATTAAGAAATGTATGAATATACAGGTTAGTTTAAGCTAATAAGCAGTGGGAACACTTTTCCGAAAAGGGAGTATAACATTAATCAAGAGGGAATGTTTTATGGATCTCCTGCAGTATGGGGATAAAAATATAGCAAATGCAACATGAAAAATGAAAATATAGTTGTTGCAATAATTTTTTTGTTATATAATTAATTATAAGATGTATGGCATGGAAGCCATAAATTCATAGCAATGTGAACGAAACACAATCAAAAGTTTCGTTCACGAACAACAAAGAAAGGTTGGTATAAAAATGAATGGAATTAATATGAACGGATTCAACAGCATCTTTTCCAATCCCTTAATAGGAAATAAGGGGATTTTTTCAAATCCATTGCAGAAAATGGAAAAAACAAAAGAATCATTGATACCCAAAGGAAACATATCTGGTATAGAAGAATCTGCTGAAAGTGCAAAGAATGGATTTACCATTCAAATGAATGCAGATAAGGATACATTAGAAATCAGTGAATTGCGGGTACCAGATGATTTAACTGCTGGAGATATGACAGAAACAGAACGCAAAGAGATGGCAAAACAGTTTCTCAAGGAACGGTTAGAGGTTGAAGAACAATATAAAAATGGAGAACTTGGCTGGGAAGAACGAAATGAGTTATGGTTTGATCTTAACGATAAATATGAGATAAATATGATTTGGGGCTATTCTGCTGATGGGCAACCACATGGTATATGGGGAAATATTGAGGATATAAAAAATATGGAAAGTATTCGAATAGATTTTTTCCGCGGCAAAGCAGATACGCCACCACGTGTAACATTATCCAAAGAAGAAATAAATCAAATCCCAATAAGCGAAATACCGCAGGCATTGCCAACCGAAACAGAGGAAGATTCAGACAATCTCAATATGGAAGAAGTTCTGAAAGAAAACGCTGGTCAGGCAACAGAAGTAATTTCAGATAAAAACGAAGAAAAATTATCAGCGCGGCTTGTTGAAAAATTAATGGAAGATTATGCATTTCAAGGCAGTAAATCCATAAGTGAATTGCAAAAAGAGCGTATTGATAAACAAAATACGAAAGAAGATAGCCCACAGCGTTTCTTAGCATATGCATAAATAACGATCCAAAATTATAATAACAATTTAAAGAAAATACGAAAAAGACACTACCCCCATCCGATAGTGTCTTTTTTGACGTTTCAAGCCCTTTTTCAGAACTTTATGTTTACAAACGCCGGTTAAGGGCTGTATAATAGGAGTAATCACAGTCAAATTAAAATCAAAATGAAATGAGGTTTTTTTATGAGAGGAATTGATACCCAGGTGCGTAAAACCAGACGTGCAATTTTCAGGGAAGTAGCGAATATGGCTTATAACTCTACCAACCTGATAGATGATATGGAGGCGCTTCCTTATAAATTGGTGGATGCAGAAAATTCTCCTTATTGGGACAATATTTATCGAGAGCGGGAGATTGTCAGAGAACGAACACGCCTTGCAATGGGAATGTCGCTGCGTCCGGAAGATGAACCAGTTCCGGTAAGCCAAGGAGTAGAAGAAAGCAACATTGATGAGAAATATTATGAGCCGCCTTTAATGCAAGTAATTTCATCTGCGTGCAATGCCTGTCCGGAAAATAGATATGAGGTAACAAACAAATGTATGGGATGTTTGGCACATCCTTGTAATGAAGTGTGCCCAAGAGGCGCTATTACAATGGTAAATGGACGTTCTGTTATTGATCAGGAAAAGTGTATTAAATGTGGAAAGTGCAAGACGGTCTGCCCTTATGATGCAATTTCCCACCAGCAAAGACCTTGTGTTGCACATTGTGGTGTTAATGCGATTGGTTCTGACAGCCACGGAAGGGCTGTGATTGACAATGAGAAATGTGTTTCCTGTGGTCAGTGTATGGTAAGTTGTCCCTTTGGCGCAATTGCGGACAAGTCGCAGATATTCCAGCTTATTCGTGCAATGCAGTCTAATAGGAAAATTATCGCACAAGTAGCACCAGCATTTGTAGGGCAATTCGGACCAAAAGTAACTCCAGATATGTTAAAAACTGCTCTGAAAAAGTTAGGTTTTTATGATGTTTATGAAACGGCTATTGGTGCAGATATGGGGGCGATGACGGAAGCTGAGCATTATGTGAAAGAGGTTGCAACAGGAGAGGTGCCGTTTTTATTGACATCCTGTTGCCCATCGTGGTCAATGCTTGCAAAGAAATTTTTTCCGGAAACATTGGATAAAATTAGCAATGCTTTAACACCAATGGTTGCAACGGCAAGGGTGATTAAAAAAGATCATCCAGATGCAAGCGTGGTATTTATAGGTCCTTGTGCAAGCAAGAAACTTGAGGCAAGCCGCAGAACTGTGCGCTCGGATGTGGATTTTGTGATTACATTTGAGGAGCTTGTCGGGATGTTTGAGGCGAAAGGGATTCTGTTGGACGAAATTGAAGCAATGGATGCTATGAATGACGCAACGGCAGCAGGACGTGGGTATGGTGTTGCTGGTGGTGTTGCCAGCGCGATTGAGGCATGTATTAAAGAGTATTATCCAGATACGGAAATTCATATTGAACATGCAGAGAGCTTGTCGGAATGCAAAAAAATGTTGATGCTTGCGAAAGCGGGGAAGAAAACAGGCTGTTTAATTGAAGGCATGGCATGTCCTGGCGGTTGTGTAGCAGGTGCAGGAACGAATATTTCGATACCAACGGCGACAAAGGATTTGTTGGGCTTTAAGGCGTCTTCTGAGAAGAAATTGCCTGAACATACAATGCGGCAGCCAGAATAAGGCAAACTACAATGTAGTATAAAATGCACTATGGGATGGACTTTGTAAAAAATTATGATTGGAAAGCCGTGATAGAATAACAAGGAGGAATGGAACTTATTATGAAACAGTTTCAATTTGACTATAGCGATTCGGAAACATTGAATAAAAAACTTTCGGAATTTAAAGAATGGTGTGATTCTGGAAACGGTGCCAAAAAGATATTTCAAATTTATTCGGAGGAGTTAGAACCAGAATGTATTCGAGAGGTGTGCGATATAATCGAAAAGATGTTTCCCAATACACTGTATATGGGCTGTTCCACAAGTGGAAATATTATTGACTGTCAGCTTTCCGGGCGTATTACAATTGTTTGCACGGTTTTTGAACTGCCATCAACGCAGGTTCAGCTTTATCAATATGATTTATCAAAGCAATCGGTAGATGATATTACGAAAACCATTGTAAAAGAAACCGAGAGTAATCCTTGGGTGAAAGCGATGGAAATGTTTTTTACCATTCCAGAGCAGTCTTCGACACAGTTCTGCGAAGGTTTAAAGAATGTGCGGCAGGATATCCAGATTTTTGGCGGTGTTGCATGTAGTGATGATATTACAAGTGATGCATCTTGTGTATTTTCTAAGGCGGCTGGTTTTTCGGAGAAATCAATTATTGTTATGTTTTATGGCGGAGATGATTTTTATGTGGATTCCATTAAGGTTACAGGTTGGAAACCCCTCGGAAGGAAGTTTCATGTTACAAAGTCTAAAGGATCTGTTTTGCAGGAACTGGATGGAATCCCAGCATATGATGTGTATCATAAATATTTGAATATAAAAAATGATGAAAACTTTTTCTATAATACGCTGGAATTTCCGCTATTTTATGAACATAATGATACAACAATTCTGCGTACTCCCGTGGCAAGTAATGCAGATGGTTCTATTACCGTGACATCGGATATTGATGTTGGTTCTGTGGTGCGGATTTCCTATGGTGATCCGGGAACGATTGTTGATAGTATTCGACATGACAGCAAAAAGATAGCAGAATTTCAGCCTGATTTGTTACATATTTTTTCCTGTGCAGCAAGACGTACTTTCTGGACATCAAAGGAGCCAACGTATGAGATTCAGCCGTTCAAGGAAATTTCTCCTTCTTGTGGATTTTTTTCACATGGGGAGTTTTTGCGCACAAACGGCAATTTAAACCAGCACAATGTAACGCTTGTAATCGCTGCAATGCGCGAGGGAGAGAAAAAAGCATCAGTGTCATCGGCTGTTTCGCCGGATGAAAATATCATGTCAAAGGTTCCATTGGTATCCCGTTTGGCTACATTTATTAGTGTGACATCATTAGAGCTGGAAGAAATCAATCAACAGTTAGCACTTGCCAATGAAAAGTTAAAAACAGCGGCAATTATAGACGGGTTGACGGGGCTTTATAACCGCAGGGAGATTCAGGCACAGATCGAAGATGCACTTGCGAATATCAAAAAGGAACGTTTTTGCCTTATTATGTTGGATATTGACAATTTTAAGCAAGTCAATGATACTTATGGGCATCAAGAAGGCGATACGGTTATTGTTGGATTGGCAGATATTCTGCGTAATGAGCAGACTGCTTATATGCAAAAGGTTTCATCAGGAAGATGGGGCGGAGAGGAGTTTATGATGCTGCTGCATGATACCGATGTTTCATCGGCATCGTTTATTGCAGATTTAATTCGAAGATGTTTTGCTAACACGAATTTCCCATCCGTAAGACCGCAGACTATCAGCCTTGGCGTAACACAGGCAAAAGAGGAAGATACAATTGATACACTTTGTACACGTGTGGATGTGGCACTTTATACTGCCAAGAAAAATGGAAAGAATCAGGTAATCACGCGATAAAATAATTTGATAAAAACAGAAAGCAAGAGGGAAAAATATGTTTCAATTTGAAGAAAATGAAATCGGCTATACACTTACAGAATATACGGCAAAGGATGACGCAGCAGTAACAAGCGTTAAAATTCCGTCTGTTTATCAGGGAGAGCCAGTAACTTGTATTGGCGACTGCGCATTTCTTTATGCGGTTTATTTAACCTCCGTTATCATTCCGGACAGCGTAACAGAAATCGGCGCAGAGGCTTTTTCAGGGTGCAAAGAACTGCGCTCTATCAACATTCCCAGCGGCGTAACAGAGATTGCGCCAGAAACCTTTTCCGCGTGTTCTTCATTGGAAAGGGTGGAAATTCCAGAAGGTGTTACGGATATCGGAGAATACGCATTTAATTCCTGCCGTTTGCTGAAAACGATTATTCTGCCGGAAAGCATTGCCTTTATTGGGAGCAGAGCATTTTCCAACAATCCGAATTTAGAGTCAATCAATCTTCCGGATAAAGAAATAGAATTGGAAGATAACCTATTTGCCGACTGCCCGAAATTGGGGGAAGATATTATTGGGCGAAAATAATAAAATTTAGGAGGAGATAGTATTATGGAAAAAGTTAGATGCAGATTTGCGCCAAGTCCTACAGGAAAGATGCATGTAGGAAATTTGCGGTCGGCGTTGTATGAGTTTTTAATTGCAAAACATGACGGTGGTACCTTTATGCTGCGTATTGAGGATACTGATCAGGAACGATATGTGGAGGGCGCAGTAGACATTATTAACAGCACACTGGCGAAAGCAGGGATTGTACATGACGAAGGCCCTGATAAAGATGGCGGTGTAGGCCCATATGTGCAGAGTGAGCGTATGAAAACAGGTATTTATATGAAATACGCAAAAGAGTTGATTGATAAGGGAGAGGCTTATTACTGTTTTTGCGATAAGGAGCGTCTTGACAGCTTAAAGACAGAAGTTGTCGAGGGAAAGGAAATTACATTGTATGATAAGCATTGTCTGTCTTTGTCCAAGGAAGAAGTTGAGGCGAATTTAAAGGCAGACAAACCTTTTGTAATTCGTCAAAATAATCCACAGACAGGTACAACAACATTTCATGATGAGTTGTATGGTGATATTACAGTGGAAAATGCAGAGTTGGATGATATGATTTTAATCAAATCTGACGGATATCCAACATATAATTTTGCCAATGTTGTGGATGATCATACCATGAATATTACACATGTAGTGCGTGGTAATGAATATTTGTCTTCTGCACCGAAATATACAAGGCTTTATGAAGCTTTTGGATGGGAAGTTCCAGTTTATGTGCATTTGCCATTAATTACAGATGAGAACCATAAGAAGCTGGCAAAACGTAGTGGGCATTCTTCATTTGAGGATTTAATCAATCGTGGATTTTTGTCGGAAGCAGTCGTAAATTATATTGCGCTGTTGGGCTGGAGTCCGGAGAACAATCAAGAAATTTTTTCGCTTGACGAATTGATCAAGGAATTTGATTATCATAGAATCAGTAAGTCGCCAGCAGTGTTTGATATTGTGAAATTAAAGTGGATGAATGGCGAATATATTAAGGCAATGGATTTTGAAAAGTTTTATGAAATGGCGCTGCCTTATATCAAAAAGGCGTTAAGCAGGGAATTTGATTATCGAAAAATAGCTGAGATGGTAAAGACTAGGATAGAGGTATTTCCCGACATTTCGGATTTAATTGGATTTTTTGATACGCTGCCAGAGTATGATACAGCAATGTATACACATAAGAAAATGAAAACAACAGAGGAATCTTCTTTACAAGTGTTAAAAGACGTATTGCCGATGCTGGAAGCACAAGAGGATTACAGCAACGATGCATTATATCAATTGCTTTTAACGTATGTGTCCGATAAAGGTGTAAAAAATGGCTATGTAATGTGGCCTGTTCGAACTGCTGTTTCGGGATTGCAGATGACACCAGCAGGCGCAACAGAAATTATGGAGATTTTGGGGAAAGAGGAAAGTCTAATACGAATTAGAAAAGGGATTGCATTACTGGAGAATAATTTAGGATTATGATAAATAACTTAGGAGAGAATCATTTTAACGAAGCACAAATAAAGGCAATAACACATGGAGCGGGGGCAATGCTGGTATTAGCAGGCCCCGGCTCTGGTAAAACTACAGTGATTACGCAGCGGATAAAGTATTTGATTGAAGTGTATCAAGTAAAGCCAGAGGAAATTTTGGTAATTACATTTACGAAAGCTGCGGCTGCGGAAATGCAGGATCGATTTTTTCGGATTACAAACGAAAAGGCATATCCCGTAAATTTTGGGACATTTCATGCAGTTTTCTTTCAGATTCTACGTCATACTTATCGTTTCACTGGGGAAAATATAATACGAGAGTCAGATAAGTACCGTTTGCTAACAAGAGTGCTTGAGGAATTGCCGCCGGAAATTGCTTCACAGGAACAAAAAGAATCCGAGGAGGCAGACAGTAGCACAGAGAGGATACAGCGTATTCTTGAAGAAATCAGCAAAGTAAAAAATAGTGGGATTTCCCCAGAGGAAGTAAAGAGCGAAACGGTATCACAGGAAGAGTTTATTTATATTTATCAAACATATAAACGGTTGATGAACCAAAATCGTTTGATTGATTTTGACGATATGGTACTTTTATGCCGTGACTTATTGATGCAGCGGCAGGAAACATTGCAATTGTGGCAGGAGCGGTTTTCTTATATTTTAATTGATGAATTTCAAGATATTTGTCCGCTGCAGTATGAAGTTGTCCGGCTTTTGGCGAAGCCACAGAATAATTTGTTTATCGTGGGGGATGATGATCAGTCTATCTATGGATTCCGTGGGGCAAGCCCTGAAATTATGCTGCATTTTCAGAATGACTATCCAAATGCTGCGCAGGTGCTGCTCAATGAGAATTATCGTAGCAAACGGGATATTGTCGACGCGGCGGGACGTCTGATAATGCACAATAAAGAACGGTTTTCCAAGGAAATCAAGGCGCATAATACAGCAGAGAATAGTATTCGTATTATGCCGTTTCCATCAAAACAGCAGCAGGCGCTAAATATTACAGAACTTATCAAACAATATATGCAGCAGGAGGATGCGAAGTACAGCGATATTGCAATTCTCTATCGAACAAATAATCATACAGTCTATACGGCAAATCAGTTAATGAAGTCAAGTATTCCATTTATTATGAAAGAGAAACCGAAAAATATTTATGGCAGTTCCATTGCAAAAGATATTGTTGCATATATAAACTATGCGTTAAAACAGGATATGGTTTCTGACTTTTATAGGATTATGAATCGCCCTGTGCGTTATATAAAGCGCAATACAGTACCAACAAAACCCTTTCAAATGCAAGAACTCTTGCAGAATAATAGAGGCACAGACTATGTTTGCAAAAATGTGGTAATGCTTTATGAACAGTTGCACGTTATTCGGCGTTTAACACCTTTTTCAGCGGTAAACTATATTCGCAAAGGTATTGGCTATGAGGAATACTTAAAAAAGCAAAATCAAAGCAAAAATATACCGTGGGAACAGGTTGTAGAAGAACTTGATGATTTGCAGACATGTGCAAAGGATTTTGAAACATTGGAGGAATGGTTGGAACATATTCATAATTATGATACTATGGTGGAAAAAGCTTTACCAAAGAAAAATAAGCAGGAAGACTTTGATGCAGTAAATATTGTGACAATGCATGCATCAAAGGGATTAGAATGGAAAATTGTGATACTGCCTGATGTAAATGAAAATGTTGTGCCCCACAAAAAGGCAGTAACAGACAAAGAATTAGAAGAAGAACGCAGAATGTTTTATGTGGCAATGACACGTGCTAAGGAACATTTATTTATATTTTATGTATACGAAAAGGAGGCAGGGAACTTCCTGCCTTCCCGGTTTATTGGCGAAATAACTTGTGAAGCATAAATATTTTATGCTTCTTCCTCTCCATGAAGTTTCGCAGATAATAATTCTTTTAAATCTAAACTTTTATCTTTTAAGCGTGGCGTGGTGTTTCTGTTAGCGACAACATTGGATAAAAACTGCATTGCAGTTTGGTATTCTCCTTTTTGATATGCTAAATCTGCCAGCAGATAATCCAGTGTTGTTTCATTCATGCCAGCAAAAGGGGAAACCTCATGCATCCGTGCTTCTGACAGATAATTGTAGGCGTTCATTGCCGCATTTTTTGCTTCTGTTAGATAAGAATTCCGTTTGGAGTCTGCATTAGGGTCATCTTCGGCAATTTCATCCGCTAAGTCCTGATATAACCAGCTTAATTTTAAGCATACATCGCCGATTTCACTGCTTTTGGCTTCTTTTGTTACAGTGCATAGAAGAACCATTTTCATACGGCTGATAGCCATTTCTGTAGTGTAATAATCACAGGGGGGTTCTTCGTGCGGTTTGTAATTTGCTTGAATTTTATCTCGTATTAATTTCTTTTGGATTTGATTAATATTGTCAATGTTTTTGGTTAGGACAGCGTAACCGCAGTTAGGACAGCACACAGTTTCATATTTTGTTACGTTAATATTGCTGTGGATAGGGCGTAAATCCGCCTTGCTGTCAAGAAATCTCGCAGTATTTGATTTTACTGCTTTCGCAGTAATCTGCTTGTCGCAGATAGGGCAGGTATACCGTTTATCCAGTATCCTTGATTTTTCACTTGCGTAATCGTACATATTTTTTCCTTCCTATTTTGTTCCTTATCGCTGTTTGCTATAAAATATGCGGTTTTATTGTTCTGCTTCTTCACAGGCGATGATTTCGTCATATTCTTGTTCGTCGAGATATTCGTCAAAGGCATCTGCTACTTTGTCATATTCCTCGTCATCGTCAATATAAGCAAGGTCAGGCTCTGCGTTTGGATTAGATTCATCCTCGGCATATCGGTAGAACCATACTTCACCGTCCTCATTTTCTCCACTTTCATCAAGCGGAAGCAGCGCAATATAGTCTTGGTTTTCTACAGTGAGAATTGTAATCACTGCACAGTTGACAATTTCTCCGTCGTCAAGTTCAAGTTCTACTGTCATTTCTTCGTCGTCATAGCCGTTTGTGGTTTTTGTTGCCATTTATTTCGTCCCCCGGATTATAAAAATTTTGTATACATATATATCTTAACTAAATTATTGGTATAAAGCAAGAAGATTCTGAAATTTTTGTAAATTTTTAGAACAATTTTGTTATTTTTCACACCCACGCCAAAGTAGTGGGAATTTTTATTTCTATTTGACAATATTTGAATTTCCTTGACATATTGCGCATAAAGCGAGTATGATGTTAATAGGTGAAAGATTGTATAGGAATGACTTGTAGTGTAAATGGAATTTATTGGGATTTGAGGGATTAGAATGCAATATAGTACAGAGGAAAGGGTTATTCAATACATCAGGAAGAAAATCCAAGCAGCAAAGAAGATTGTTGCCGTTTTGGGCATTGAGATGCTTGTGGAGGGCGGCGGCTATGACCTTGACACAAACGAAGAAACGTATCGTGTAGAGGAGGAGTATGGTGTTAGTCCGGAGGATATTCTTTCTACCAGCTTTTTCAATGCTAAGCCGGAACGGTTTTATCGTTTTTATAAAAAAGAAATACTAGGAATGCACGTAAGAAGTACGCCTGCCTATGATGCGTTGTTAAAGCTCCAGCAGCAGGGCAAGCTGTCTGCCGTTGTCAGCCAGAATTTTCATGGGCTGCCAAAAGATATTTCGATTCAGAATTTAATCGAGCCAAATGGCAGTATGTATGTGAATCACTGTCCGCGCTGCGGCAAAAGTTTTTCGATAGATTATGTAATTAACGCTGCTGGAATACCGCAGTGTGATAAGTGCAAGGTTGCTGTACGCCCAGGCATTCGCCTGTTGGGTGAACGTGGGGATACAAAACTTATGACAGAAGTTGTCAATGTATATAAGGAAGCAGATGTTCTGTTGATTTTGGGTAAAAATATGTATAATGATTTTTTTGAAAATGAAGACCTTGAACATGAGCAGCTAAAAGTTCTATTTTCAAAGGAAATATTCCGCTGTGAACGGAAAGTCGATTTTACCATTCGAGATGAAATTCAGGTAATCCTGCCTATCATTGTGGAATAGACAGATTTTCTTAAAAATTGCATAAATAAAACAAATACTGTGAGGGTGTATGAGAAAATTAAAAATAAGAAACGGACAGCCCTATCCTCTCGGTGCATGCGCACGAGATGGTGGATTCAATTTCTCTATGGTAAATAATTCCAATGAGGAATGCGGCATTATATTTTATCGCAAAGGTGTGGAACAGAAGGGACGTATTGCGTTTGACAAAGATCATCGTATTGGGAATATTTCGTGTATTTTTATAGAAGGATTACAATTAAAGGATTACGAATATAATTTCTATATAGGGGAATCGGTTTTTGTTGACCCGTATGCGAAGCAGATTGTCGGAAATGAGAAATGGGGCGGCGGCGTACACAAAGAGCCTATGCTGCGCGGCGGGCTGTATTGTGGTGAATTTGACTGGCAGGGGACTTCGCCGTTGCATATTCCGTATCATGAAAGTATTATATACTGCCTTCATGTGCGTGGTTTTACAAGACATCGTTCATCTGGAATAAAGCATAAGGGAACTTTTTTGGGAATTACGGAGAAAATTCCTTATCTAAAGGAACTGGGTATCAATGCGCTGGAACTATTGCCAGCTTACGAATTTGAAGAATGTGAGCCGATAAATACAGCAGAAACCATAGCAAAAACAAAGACAATAGAGTATCAAGTGCAGCATATTGATGAGAAACTTGATTTGGAGGATGGTGACACATCAGCAGAGGAGTCTGGTGAAGTGCGCCTGAATTACTGGGGATTTAAGGAGGCATATTACTTTGCGCCCAAAGCATCCTATGCCGCCGGAGAGAACCCCTGTGACGAATTTAAACAAATGGTACGAGAATTGCACAGAAATGGGATAGAAGTGATAATGCAGTTCTATTTTCCCGATAATATTAAACAGGGATATATTTTAGAAATATTGAAGCATTGGGTGCTGGAGTACCATATTGATGGAATGCATTTAAAAGGGGTGCGTGTTCCAGTTACGTTGCTTGCAACAGAACCTTTGTTCGCAAATACAAAGATTTTGTGCGAGGATTTTCATTTGCATGATATTTATCCGAATGGAGAACAGCCACTGTATAAAAATCTGGGATATTACCGCGATGAATTTATGTATGATATTCGCAAATTTTTAAAAGGCGATGGCGATATGCTAAAAAATTTCCAGTATCATATGCGCAATTATCATCCAAAATGTGGCGTGGTGAATTATATTGCGAATTACTATGGTTTTACATTAAATGACTTGGTTTCCTACGATCATAAACATAACGAGGAAAATGGCGAGAATAATACAGATGGCACAGACTATAATTTCAGTTGGAACTGCGGTGTGGAGGGCGCTTCCCGCAAGAAAGCAATTAATCAGCTTCGACAGAAACAGATGCGCAATGCACTTAGTTTTATTTTTACGGCGCAGGGAACGCCGCTGATTATGGCGGGGGATGAGTTTGGAAACAGCCAGTATGGAAATAACAATTGCTATTGTCAAGACAATGAAACGGGATGGGTTGATTGGCGCGGATTAAATAAAAATACGGATACCTTTCAATTTGCGAAAGCGTTGATTCAATTTCGCAAAGCACATAAGATAATTCATTTGAATGCCAGTTTGACGATGCTGGACAAATATGGATATGGCTATCCCGATTTGTCATATCATGGTGAGGAAGCGTGGAAAGCACAACTGCAAAGTTACCACCGCCATATCGCAATAATGTACTGCGGAAACAGTGCAGATGGCAAAGAGGGGGATTATATTTATATAGCCTACAATATGCATTGGGAGAGCCACCGTTTTGCACTGCCTTCAATTGCAAACTATGAATGGATACCTGTAATGGATACTAAGGACAATATGCTTGCTGTTGAGAAAGGTAAAACAGCTAGTTATATGGATATTCCGCCAAGGAGCATTGCAATCTTAACGGGAAAACAGCTTCCTAAAGTGGAAAAAGTAAAAAAGGCGGCAAAAGCAGCCAAGAATAATTAATAAAAATAATTAATAAAAATAATTAATAAAAATAGTTAAAAAAGCTAGTTAAAAAGTAATTTAAAAAATATAGTTTAAAATGTGTAACGATAAGAATTGTAGTTAGAGGGTGAGTTTGGAACTGTGTATTTTTGGAAACATTTTAAGACGATTACGCATCATAAAATAATGGTAATGAAAGGGTGTTTTTCCGTAGGGCTTTACTGGCAAGGGCTTTTGCATGATTTGTCAAAATATATGCCAAGTGAGTTCCTTGTGGGGGCGAAATATTATCAGGGCACACAGAGTCCAAACAACGCAGAACGCAAGGACAAAGGATATTCCTCGGCATGGCTGCACCACAAAGGACGCAATAAACACCACTATGAATATTGGATGGATTACAGTGCACATTCTGGTCAGGGAATTATTCCGGCAAAGATGCCCAAACGATATGTGATAGAGATGTTTATTGATCGTGTGGCGGCTTCTAAAAATTACAATGGCAAAAATTATACAGACGATATGGCACTGAAATATTACTTATCCGGTGATGCAGGACGGTATATGCACAAAGACACACGCAGAATGCTGGAATTTCTCCTGCGAAAGCTTGCCCGTGATGGCGAAGAACAGACAATGGCGTATATTCGGCAACATTATTGCAAAAGACGGAACACTTTTTAACATTTCTCATATATTAGTTATTAGAAAATCATATGAATATATGAGGAGTTAAAGAGATGAACAGTTGGATATGGATTTTACTTTTGTGGTGCTGCTGCGGCAGCAGGAATAATGGGTGCGGTATTTGCGGAAACGGCTGCAATAATGGCGGCTGTAACTGTGGCTGCGATAGAGATCGTGACCGTGACCGCGACAGGGATTGTGATTGTGACCGCAATGACAATACGCCTCCTTGCAAGCCGATTTTCCCGCCTGTTCCACCCTGCCCACCGCCAAATAACGGATGTGGCTGCAATGACGATATGATTCAGCCGAGGAATTTCTCAGGATTTTCAGGTGTAGGAACCTGTGGATGCGAGGAACAGAATTAATGTACGAAACATATAGGTAACAGTTCAGGTAGGTCAGCGCATTTACTGCGCTGACCGTAATAAAACGTAGTGGTTGGAGGTATCCAGCCCATCGCGAAGCGATTTCCAATGGCTGGATACGTAACAGTTCAATGGGTTATCTGAACTGTTACACATATAGATTTATCAAGGCGGAACCATTGCGGTTTCGCCTTGACTTGTTTTGGCGGGAATGATAAAATTTCATAGAGAATCTGTAAAGAAAACGGAGGCATGTAGACAGTGGGAGCAATTGACAGCAAGGTAGTTTATGAAATGGTAAATAGGCGGGAGGTGTATCGCTATTTGGGCATTCAAGGGCAGATGCCTGACCAATCCGTCTGTGCGCTGGTTGAGGAGGTTCTTTTAGAACTTATGCAGTGTATGGAGCCAAGAACTATTTATAAGGTATATGATTGTGACAGCGTTGTGGACAAGCTGGATAAGCAGCGTGCGGATACGGGATTGGTAAAGCTGTATTATGCGAAACAAGAAAATCCTGTAATGGTTATTAAGAGCAGAAATTTGGCGGACAATTTATATCAGTGCACGAAAGTAGTATTAATGGCGGCAACACTCGGCGTAAATGTGGATAAGCTGCTGCAGCGGTATGAAATTATCCATATGGCAAAAGCGTCGATAGCGCAGGCGTGCGGCGCAGCGTGTATTGAAGCATGCTGCAATCTTTTACAGGAGCAAATACGGCAGCAGGCGGCGCAGCAAGGGCTGTATCTGCGGCCTCGGTTTAGTGCAGGTTATGGGGATTTGCCGTTGGAAACGCAAAAGGATATTTTCGCACAGCTTGAATGTACGAAACGGATAGGATTGACATTAACCCAGAGTCTGCTTATGCTGCCGACGAAAAGTGTAACAGCTTTTATCGGTATAACAGAGAATCATCAAGGATGTTATATTGGCAAATGCGCCAGTTGTAATAAAGTGGATTGTGCATTTCGTGAAATGTGAAGTGTTGATGCAGCCGTAAAAAAGCATATTGGAAAAGAGAAGAATTAAGGGAGGTTTCAGATGAGGAATTTATTAGGGAAAGAGATTTTGTTTTTTGATGGCGGTATGGGGACGCTTTTGCAGGAAAGAGGACTGCAGGCAGGAGAAATTCCGGAAACATGGAATATCCTATATCCAGAGAAAATCCGGCAAATACACAAAGAATACCTGCTTGCGGGCTGCAATATTGTGAAGGCGAATACGTTCGGCGTAAACTGTTTTAAGTGCAAGGAAATGCCACATTCCGCAGAATATACAGTAGAATCATTGGTAGACAGCGGAATCCGTTTGGTTAAGGAAGCAATTGTTGAAGTAAGACAGGAATTACACAATAACGAGCGTCCGATGTATACAGCACTTGATATTGGCTCTCTTGGCAAGCTGCTCAAGCCATTGGGAGAACTGACATTTGTGCAGGCGTATGAAGCATTTCGGGAAATCGTTATCGCAGGGGATAAAGCGGGCGCAGATTGTATTTTAATTGAAACAGTCAGCGATTCCTATGAAATTAAGGCAGCAGTGCTTGCGGCAAAGGAAAACAGCAGTCTTCCGGTGATTGTAACGATGATTTTTGATGAAAATGGAAAACTGTTAACAGGCGGCGATGTGGCAAGCGCGACGGCAATGCTGGAAGGACTGGGGGTTGACGCAATTGGCTTTAACTGCGGATTAGGGCCGGAGCAGATGAAAAACCTTCTGCCACAATTAACAAATTGTTGTTCGCTTCCGATTGTGATAAATCCCAATGCTGGGCTTCCGGTGGTAATTAATGGAAAAACGGTTTATAATGTAGCGCCGAAAGAATTTGCGCAAAGTGTCAAAATTCTTGTTGAGATGGGGGCAAGCGTGGTAGGCGGCTGTTGCGGCACTACACCGGAGCATATTCGGGAAGTCGTCACTTTATGCCAAAATATGTCAATTCAGCCAATTTCTGATAAAAATTTAACCGTTATTTCCTCCTATAATCATGCGGTGTATTTTACCAGAAAACCGCTGATTATCGGTGAGCGTATTAATCCGACCGGAAAATCCAAGTTTAAGCAGGCGCTGCGCGATCATGATATGGAATATATTTATAAAGAAGGGCTTGTGCAGGAGGAAAAAGGCGCACAGATTTTAGATGTCAATGTCGGGCTTCCGGAGATTGACGAGCCGCAGCTTATGGAGGAAGCGGTTACAGGCATTCAAGCGATTATGGATCTGCCGCTGCAAATTGATACTTCCGATACGGTGGCAATGGAGCGTGGACTGCGGTGTTATAACGGCAAACCAATGCTTAATTCCGTAAACGGCAAAAAAGAATCCATGGAAAGCGTATTTCCTATTGCAAAAAAATACGGCGCAGTGGTAGTGTGCCTTTGTCTTGATGAAAGCGGCATTCCTGAAACCGTGGAAGGACGCCTTGCCATCGCAGAAAAAATCGTGAAAACGGCTGCTGCCTATGGTATTCCCAAGAAAAATCTTGTAATGGATGCGTTGGTTCTGACAATTAGTACAGGAGCAGAAAACGCAAATATTACATTGGAAACCTTGCGCCGCATTCGTTATGAAATGGGACTTCATACGGTGCTTGGCGTATCCAATATTTCATTTGGTCTGCCGGAGCGCAGCCGCATTAATACAGCATTTTTTACAATGGCAATGCATAATGGATTAAGCGCAGGCATTGTCAATCCCTCCAGCGAGCCTATGATGGCGGCATATTATAGCTTTAATGCTTTAATTGGTGAGGATGAACAATGTATGGAATACATCAATCAATGTGCGCAGGCAGCGGATAAAACGGCAGCTGCCGCACCAACAGCAAAAGACAAATCACTTACGTTGGAAGATGCGATTATAAAGGGGCTTTCCGAAAGTGCTTATCAAGCAACGACACAGTTGTTAGAGCAGAATATAGAATCGCTGACGATTATTAATGATAAGTTGATTCCTGCTTTGGATGTGGTGGGAAAAGGCTTTGAAGAAAAAAAGATGTTTCTTCCGCAGCTTTTAATGAGCGCAGACGCAGCGAAAGCATCCTTTGAAGCCATTAAAGAAGCACTTTCCAAGCAAGGCAGGAAAAGTGAGAGTAAGGCAAAAATTGTGATTGCAACTGTAAAAGGAGATATTCACGATATCGGGAAAAATATTGTAAAAACGCTGTTGGAAAATTATGGATTTGATATGATAGATCTTGGAAAAGATGTTGCGCCGGAGAAAATACTAGAAACTGTTCAAGAACACCATGTGAAATTGGTCGGGCTAAGCGCGTTAATGACAACAACCGTTGTTAATATGGAAGCAACCATTAAGCTGCTGCGTGAAAACGGCGTAGATTGTAAAATTATGGTTGGCGGCGCAGTGCTGACACAGGAATACGCCGATATGATTGGCGCAGACTTCTACTCCAAGGACGCAATGGGGTCTGTGCGGTATGCAAATGAATTGTATGAGGCTGGAGAACTGTAAAAACAGAGCAAATAACTGCTGAAACTACAAGAAAACAGGTATTGTTGCAATCAATCGCTACCAATGAACAGGATATGGGGATATTATCCAATTATCAGAAAATAATATTTGGAAGTATTGAGAAATTAAGTAAAGTAAAATAGAACTAAAATTTGGAGGAAACCAAACCATGTACTTTTCATACGGTGACAAAGAACTTGCCTACCTAAAAAGTAAAGACAAAAGACTTGCCGCAGTCATTGATAAGATCGGGCATATCGACCGTGCCGTGGACACCGATTTATTCTCGGCGGTGGTGCATCATATTGTAGCACAACAGATTTCCACAAAGGCGCAGCAGACGATTTGGCAGCGGCTGCAGGATGCTCTTGGCGAAATTGCGCCTGAAACAATTGGCAATACGGAAATTGGCAAACTGCAGTCGCTTGGAATGTCTTTTCGCAAAGCAGAATATATTAAAGATTTTGCGGATAAAATTATTCATGGTGAATGGAATCTGACAAAAATAGAACGTATGTCCGATGACGAAGCAATTGCAGCCTTATCCTCCCTAAAGGGTGTCGGCGTGTGGACAGCAGAAATGATATTGTTGTTCTGCTTGCAGCGCCCCAATATTTTCAGTTATGGAGATTTAGCGATTCTGCGCGGTATGAGAATGGTCTATCACCACCGCAGTATTGACAAGGCACTATTTGAAAAGTATCGCAGACGTCTTTCGCCTTATTGTAGTGTCGCAAGCCTGTATTTTTGGGCAGTAGCGGGCGGCGCTATTCCAGAAATGAAAGATTATGCGCCAGCAAAAAAGCAGGAAGCTAAAAGCAAGGAGCTAAAAGCAAGAAGCTAAAAGCAAGAAGTTAAAAGCAGGAAGCTAAAAGCAAGGAGTTAAAAGCAAGAAGCTAAAAGCAAGAAGTTAAAAGCTAAAAGCAAGGAGCTAGTAAAAATCTAATAAAATGTTAAGTTCAGAAAGGTTCTTACAGTGTTGTCAGTAAACAAGGCTGAATGGATTTTTTACAGCGGTTTTTACACATAAATGTAAAAGCTGCTTTTTTTATAGAAAAAATAAATTTTTTGTAACAAAAATTCGATAATTGCGTCTAATCTGTGAAAGCGAGGTGGTGATGGTGTTATGAACCATATCAAAGGGGGCAGAAATAATATTGAGAAAGTGTATCAAGTCTATTATATGGACGTGTATTCTTTTATTATAACAATCGTAAAGAATGCCCAGTTGGCGGAGGAATTGACGCAGGAAACTTTTTATCGTGCAATGAAAAGTACATTCCGCGGCGATTCCAAGGAATTAACTTGGTTGTGTGCAATTGCAAAAAATTTGTGCATGGATGTACTGCGGAAAAAGAAAACGGAAGAATACAAAGAAGAGGAAGCGGAATCCAATATTAATGTTGAGCAAATGGTAGTGGATAAGGAAGCAGCGTTTGCGGTACATATGGCGTTGCATCAATTGGAAGAACCTTATAAAGAAGTGTTTTCCTTACGGATATTTGGAGAATTGTCATTTCGGGAAATTGGTCAGATATTTGGGAAAACGGAAAATTGGGCGAGGGTGACGTACCATCGCGCAAAACTAATGCTTCAAGATGTTTTGGGAAAGGAGAAATAAAGGATGAAATATGAATGTGATATGGTAAGGGATTTGCTCCCGTTGTATCAGGACAGTGTATGCAGCGAAGCAAGCCGGAAAATTGTGGAGGAACATTTACAGGAGTGCAGCACCTGTCAACAAATGGCAGAGCGGATAAAGGATGCCACATTAGAACAGCAGTTAATTGATGAACGGGAATCTATTGTAAAAACCTATCAGAAAAAAGAAAATAGAAAAGCCTTTACAATCGGCATTGCGACAGCCGGCGTGCTGCTGATTCCTGTTGTAATCTGCCTAATCTGTAATATCGCGATTGGACATGCATTGGATTGGTTTTTTATTGTGCTGACAGCGATGCTGCTTGTGGGGGCGATACTAGTAGTTCCCTTAGTAGTGCCCCAAAAAAAGTTTACATGGACAGTTGGCTGTGCAACGGCTGCTTTGCTGCTGCTGTTATTAACATGCTGTATCTATACAAAAGGGGACTGGTTTGGAGTAACTGCGGTTTCTTGCATTTTGGGGATTTCGGTTGTGTTTCTTCCTTATAGTATAAGGGACATTCCTTTGCCGTCCATGCTGCGAAACCACAAAGCAGCGCTTACATTGTTATGGGACTGTATCTGGCTGTATCTGCTGTTAATCATATGCGGTTTCTATGTCAATGGAGGAAAGGACTATTGGCAGATAGCGTTTTCGGTAACAACCTATGTTTTGCTGGCTGTTTGGCTATGGCTTTTTAATATCCGTTATCTGCGCAGAAATGCATGGATAAAGGCAGGTGTTACCATTATAGAAACGGGATTTTTATTAGGCATTTCCAATGATGTAATGAATGTACTGCTGCCAACGCCTGACGGTGCCGGATTAGCATATCTGGATTTTTCAAAAGGGATGAGTACAAATGAATGGGAAGTGCTGAATGCAAATCTAATGTTTTTAATTATTGTAGTTTCATTATGTGTTGGGATTGTATTTTTGCTGATTGGTAAAATGCAGCACAATAATTTGAATCGGGATAATTTGAATCATGATAACTTGAGTCAGAATAATTTGAATCAGGATAATTTGAATCAGGATAATTTGAATCGGGATAATTTGAATCATGATGACTTGAATCGAGATAATTTAAACAAGAATAATTTGAATGAAGACAATTCCAAGACGTCAAAAGATACGATTTCATAGGGAGTTTTATAAAGAGGTCGATTTGAACAGGAATAATTTGGCATAAAAGTTATTTCAAACGTCAAAGAATACGATTTATAGGGAGTTTTTATGATGAAAAAGGTAAAAAGGTTAAAAATTGTAATGTGTTTTATAATGCTTCTGTTGATTTTAGGGCAGGAGTGCAGTGTTTTGGCAGCAGAGGATTTGCTCCCTTCTGGGGTGCGTACTGCAGATTTAGAGGAAGAAATTGCGCAGTTTGTCGTAGATCATAACGATACAACAGCAGGAATGGCAGTTGCCGTATTTAACCAGGATGAAGAACTGCTGCGGAAGTATTACGGTTATATAGATGTAGAGAAGCAAATCATTGCAGACGAAAATGCTGTATTTGAATGGGGGTCAGCAACGAAACTTTTGGTGTGGGTAAGCGTAATGCAGCTTTATGAGCAGGGAAAACTGGATTTTAATGCGGACATTCAGGAATATTTACCAGAAAATTTTTTAACGAATTTAAAATATGATACCCCTGTGACAATGCTGCATTTAATGAATCACAATGCAGGCTTTCAAGAAGTTTATCCGGATTTAATGACAAAGGATATTAATGCGTTTGCAGATTTTGAAGAGGCTTTGGCGGCGCACAAGCCTGCACAGATTTATCCAGTAGGAACGGTAACTGCATATTCTAACTGGGGCGCAGCGCTTGCCGGATTGATTGTGGAACGGGTTAGTGGTATGTCTTTTTATGATTATGTGCATCAAAATATTTTTCAGCCGTTGGGGATGGAGCACAGTGCAGTCGCAATGGATTTATCAGATAATCGCTTTGTGCAAGAACAGCGCAGGCTGCTTCAATGCTACACCAAGGATAAAACATTAATACCAGACTGCTTTTATTATATTACACTTTATCCAGCGGGGATGTGTACTTCGACATTGGAGGATTTTGAACGGTTTGCAAAGGCACTTTTGGACGAAGACAGTGCTTTATTTCAGAAAAAAGATACATGGCAGGAGTTGTTTACGCCAACTGCTTACTATGGAACTACGAAAATACCTTTAAACTGTCACGGATTCTGGTCAGTTTTGTATGGTGTACAAACTTTTGGCCACGGTGGAAATACAGTAGGATGTTCGTCTTATCTGCTGCTGGATCTTGTACATGGAATCGGTGCGGTTGTAATGACAAATCAGGCAAATGAAACAATCTATAATGAAGATATGATGGAACTGATATTTGGAAAATTCCAGAGGAGTTTGTATGCCGCAGAGCAGCCGATTCCAGATGGTATCTACCGCACGACGCGGACAGTGCGCAAAGGGCCATTAAAGTGTATGAGTTTATCGTTTAAAAATGGTGATGTTGATGAAGATAAATTGTGGGTAACAGATAACAGTACAGGTATTACACGTATTGCTTACAGTTATGGCGATGATATTGCACTTCCGATATATACGGTTATTCTAGAAATGGGGTTGTTTTTGCTTTGGATAGCAGCAGTTATTTTTTCATTGATTATGCTTGTTGCGAAACTGATTCGGTTTTTATACATAAGAATAAGTGGTATTTTGAAGTCCGATTCTGATTTTGCACGGAAAATAAGGAAACAACCCTCTAGCGAGAAGGTAGAAAAATATAAGTTCAGTCTTGCTAAGTGGAGTACGTTTGCCTGTTTGCTTCAGGTAACTATGATATTGCTGCTTGCAGGTGCAATGGGAGGCGTATCGTCTTTCGCAAGAGGAGATACATATGCATGGATTTTTGCGGTAATCGGTATAATTGCAGCTGCAATGGGTATTACAGCAGGATATGGCATCTGGAAAAATAAGAGAACTTCGCTGAAGAAGTCCGTAAAAGTATTAAATTATAGTACAGCAGCGTTTTTGCTTATAACGGCAGCAAATATATTCTATTGGGATTTGTATATGTTTTGGGCATTATAGAAGATGTTTTAGTATTTTTATGGATAGTGTTATACATATTGAAAATAATACCAGTATTTTCGTAGACAAATGCGTTAGGAACTGTTCAGAAATTACTTGTGACAAGTACGCCGTATAAATGTTCAGCTGCAAAGAAGAAAATCGCAGGC
>VSNQ01000070.1 GCA_009774395.1 Lachnospiraceae bacterium | reverse complement strand
CCAGAACACTTGAATTTTCTGGGATTTTAAACATCTATCATATCGATTTTTCAGTTATAACTGTAAAAGTCAGGTTAAAAAAAACAATGTAATAATCAAAATTAGGATGGGGGATTAATGATGAATGACGATTTAAGAAAAGATGAATTGTTGAACAGTTTGAAGGAACAAATTCCAATGAATGATGATATAATTAGCAGAAGTGTGCTATTGAGCGATCTGAAGAAACAAATTTCGGATGTAGAAAATGTCCCTCTTTTTATGGAAATAGTAGAAAATCAGCCGCCTGCAGATAGTGCTGAATACGGAAAAATACTATTAGTGAGAGATTTAGATAAGGAACGCTTTTTTGATACAATATTATTTATAGTTATGATAGGGATTATAATATTTCTGAAAGTGGTTTTAAATGAATAACTTGAATTATACATATAAAAGGTTATATAATATAATTTGTTAATTACATATTGGATGAACTTTTAATTTTGAGAGATACTACTAATTAAGGAAAAAGAGAACCGAAAAATAGAAAAGGAACGCAAGGCGAATCGTGTTCCTTTTTTATTTTTATTCAGCAATATGCAAGAAAGTATAAAAAAATGACGGTTATTTTATTGTGGGTATTTAACGAAATTAGTTGAAATAGTAAGATATGAAAGTATGAGGGTAGATTTTATACCTTTGTATCTGATATGATTAGCTTGTATAAATTAACAAGGTTGAGAAAGCGATGAGGGCATTGTTATGGAATATGAGAAAGAAATAATTAAAATGGTAAAGCTGATAAAAGATAATCGCAGATTAAAAATATTATATGGTTTTGTAAAGGCTTTATTAGAAATAGGTAGTGGGAAATAAGTATGTGCTACCATAAAAAATTATTACCTTTTTGTTGATACACAATTCTGATAGTAGATGTATTTCAGGGGGTAATTTTGTGTGTATTATTTTGGAATAATTTATCAATGGATTCCCATAATGTATTTTTATTTTCTGATGACATTCTTCCATAGTTCAAAATAATCTGTTTTGCTCTGTTGTCTGTAATACCAATTTCAGCACAAATTTGTCCATATTCAATATCTTCGTCAAGGGTTGGCTTTTTAGGTTCAATCCCATTGCGAAGCCATTCTTCCGTGTAATCAAATTCACGGCAAATAGATTTAATCATATGTTCAGTAGCGTTTCTATTACCATTTTCAATATTTGATATTGTTGACTTCGTGACGCCAATTCTTTCACCAAACTTTTCAAGAGTAAGATTATTTTCTGTTCGGATTATTTTAATACGCTCATTTACTGTCATTTTTTCATCCCCCATAATCAAAGAATAGCATAGCAGAATCTTTAAGTCAATATGAAAAGTTTTCAAACGTAACAAAAAAAGATTGACAAAGTTTTCAAAAAGAACTAAAATGTATTCAAATAGAACAAGAATATGAATTAACAATACCACAAAAAGGAGGAAAAGCCAATGGGCAGGAAAAAGGTGCTGCCCCGATTCCATGCGAAAATCGGAGCAACTGTTTAGGCTTGATGGGATTAAAAAAGAAATGTTTTACAACTGTTCTCAGTCTGAAATGATTAGAACATTGGTGGAAGAAGGGTGGAACGCCATTAAGGATGGAAATCAGCGTAACCCGACAAAGTAACCTGTATAAATATACACGGAATCAAGAAATGAACAAGTTAGAGCGTGAACAAATAACAATCCGCCTTCCCACTGAACTGAAAGAAAGGTTACAGCAGGAGGCTAAGGAAATAGGAATTGCTTTTAATGCATACATATTTATGATTTTGAACGAGGCGAAAAACCGTCAAGATTGATTTCACCATGTTCTTTCTCAAATTTTGCAATATGGGCAAGGATAAGCTGTTCAATTTCTTTATTGGCAGAACGTCCATTATATTCAGCAATATATTTGAGTTTGTCCATTGTAGGGGTGGGAATACGTAGTGCATAATGTGGTAATTTTGATGGCATAAAAAGACCTCCTGTTATGTTGTCATGTTGACAACATAATATCAGAAAAAAGAAATAAAATAATAACTTGACAACTAAGTGACAACACTTTATAATAAGTGACAACTAAATGACAACACTTTGAAAGGAGAATAACGTGAGTGATAGAGTAAGAACAGGTTTACGTATTCCGTGTGAATTGAATACATGGTTGATATTAGAAGCAAAGAAGCAAGGAATATCAAAAAATGCGTTAATTCTAAAAATCTTATATGACAAAAAAGAGCAACAAAAAATGCAATTATTGGAATAGCAGTTTGTGGCTATATTGAAAATACCACTAAAATAATGGAGAACAGCAACATGAGCATTATTGAAAATTTATACAACGGAAAAATCAATCCTATTGAGGAAGCTATTCCACAAGATGAAAACTACCGACCGCTAACCAGGCAAATTGCGGATGAACGTGCATATTTTGAGTCAAGACTGCCAGCAGAAGATAGAGAACGGTTTGAATATTGGAATAAATTGATATTTGAATATGAGAAAATGACAGAATACGCAAACTTTTCTTATGGTTTGAAGCAAGGAATTATGTTTGCAACAGAAGTTTATAGGAATGAAGATGAATTATGAATGGAAGAATAAACAAAGGGAAATAAGCAGTTAAGATAGGTGGAAAAGCATAAAATGACCAATTATATTGCAGAGTGGAATATCTTTGATTCCATGATTTATAAGGCAGAGAATATTGTCACTAAAATTACATCTGGTATTAAGGACAGCAAGGATGAACTGCCTGATGCAGAGGAAATGATTACAGCGGCAACAGCACAGCTACAACAGGAAAACAATGAGTTAAAAGAAATTCGTATGCCTGGAAAGCTAATCAAGCATGGAGAAAATTATGCCTGTCCTGATTGCGGCAGGGAAATTTCAAAACCCGATATTATTCAACAGGAAATTCGATTTTGCTCCGGCTGCGGGAAAAGGATTGTGTTACCATATCAATCGCCTTATACAACACTGAAACAAGATCATAATTTGGTAAACGATAGTAATTATATTAACCATACATAAGTTGCCAATTCATTGATAGATGCACCTTGACAATTGTATAAAGTCCGGTAACGTCCGTTTAAACGGGGATAATGATACACGCCAAAGGAGCCAGCCCATAAGAATGGGTGAGGGTAGCGCTATATGAAACCTAGGATAGCGTCCTGTGGAGCTGGGAACAGCCGCCGGCAGACTTAATCTTTTTAAAGTGGCGGAAATGCCACAAGGTTTATCATCAAAATGACAGACATTCTTTTCTCCCCAAGTTGGAATGTCCGTCACTTTAAGGGGATTAATATAGTATGCAGGTTCTATTGTACAGGCAGTATTTAATATGTTTTTTATATAGCAAGTAACGAAATGGAGGGAGATTTAATGGAAGAATTGCAAGAAAAGACAGAATACATCATTGAAAGAGAGTATTTGGCGGAGATTACGATTGAAGAATTAGTGATTCGCATTATTCGGTCGCATATCCGGCGAGAAGAATTGGAAAGAGGATGAGTATAGATTATGGGCAGACAAACATATTTTAGTGTCGCGGAATATATCAGGCTGTCAAGGGAAGATGGCGACAAGGTGGAAAGTGACAGTATCGGAAATCAGAGGAAACTGATAGCAGAATACTTAAAAAATAAGGAGGAGTTTATTGTATATGATACATATATAGATGATGGCTTTACAGGTACAAATTTTGAAAGAACAGCGTTTAAAAGGATGATTGCAGATATCAAGGCAGGAAAAGTAAATTGTGTGATTGTAAAAGATTTATCACGGTTTGGAAGGGACTACATTGATACTGGGAAATATCTGGAACGTTTTTTCCCAGATAACGATGTACGTTTTATTTCCATAACAGACAATATTGATAGTATAAAACAAGCATATGATATGCTGCTTCCAATTAAAAATATTTTTAATGAACAATATGCAAGAGATATTTCCAAGAAAGTTCATGCTGCTATGAATACGAAACAAAAAGCAGGCGAATTTATCGGTGCGTTTGCCTCATACGGTTACAAAAAATCCCTTGCTGATAAAAATAAGCTGGTTATTGATGAGTATGCAGCAAATGTAATCCGCAGGATTTTTGATTTATATATCAAAGGAAATGGAAAAATAAAGATAGCAGGTATGTTGAATGCGGAAGGTATTTTATGTCCGTCAGAATATAAGAAAGTCAATGGGGAAAATTACAGAAACAGCAACCGATTAGAAAGTACATCATATTGGACATATAGTACAATAAATCGTATATTATCAAACGAGATGTACGTTGGAAATATGGTACAAGGGAAGACACAAAGAAAGATGCACAGCAGGGCAAAGCTGATAGAACGTCAGGAATGGATTGTTGTTCCTAACACGCATGAAGCGATTATTGATATTGATACGTGGAATAAAGCACAAAAATTGTTAAAACGCAGAACACGCAATCTTGATTTGCAATCCAATATAAGTATATTTGCTGGATTTCTTAAATGTGGGGACTGTGGCAGAGCATTAACCAAAAAAAGATATTTACAAAATGGTAAAGAATTTATATATTATAATTGTGGTACCTATGTAAGATCGGGGAGCAAGTTTTGCAGTTCGCATTCAATATCTCATAAAGTATTGGAAAAAATAATATTGGAAGATTTGAATATGGTAATTTCCAGTATAGATAATTTGAAAGAACTTATTGCTGGAAATAAAATACCTGAAAATGATATTAAGCAGGAAGTGGAGGCAGATAGAAAGCGAATACAAGCAGAGTTATGTAAAGTACGCAATAAAAAACGTGCCGTCTATGAGGATTACCAAGAAAAATTAATTTCCAAAGAAGAATATATTTCCTACAGACAAGACTATATTATCATGGAAGAAAAAATCTCTAAACAGATAGAACATTTGGAAGAAAAGAGCAAGGAAGGAAATGTGGAGGATATTTTTGAACTACAATGGATAAAACATCTGTTAGAACTTGGCAAAGTGGAGCAATTGGATAGAAATATTGTGGTAGATATGGTTCATATGATAAAGGTATTTAATAATCAACGTATAAAGGTTGTCTATAATTTTTCAGATGAATTGGAATTGTTTTTGTCAAAATATGAAAATTACCGCTAGTTATCATTACCTTGGGGAAATGACGATACAAAAAAGATTTTGGAAATCTTAAAAAAACATAATGTTAAAGTGACATTTTTTATGACGGGTGGTTGGGTAGACTCTTACCCAGATGATGTAAAAATGATACTTTCTGAAGGTCATGACCTTGGAAATCATAGCCAAAACCATAAAAACATGAGTAAGCTTTCTGATTCGGACAAGGAAAAGGAGTTAATAAGTGTTCATGAAAAAGTAAAAACGCTTACAGGATATGATATGTTTTTATTTCGGCCACCGTATGGAGATTATGATAGTGCAGTGATCAAAACTGCTCAAAAATGTGGTTATTATACGATACAATGGGATGTTGATAGTCTTGATTGGAAAGATTATGGTGTGGATTCTATTATCAAAACAGTAACAGAACATAAACATTTGGGGAATGGTTCAATTATACTTTGTCATAATGGCGCTAAATACACTGCCGAAGCTTTAGACACTCTTATCACAACCCTAAAAGACGCAGGTTACACGTTTGTTCCGCTTTCTCAACTGATATATCGCGATAAATATCATATGGATCATGAGGGCAGACAGATTCCTAATTAGACGGTAATAAAATATTGTTATCACATATGCGGCAAAAATATCAGTATATTACACAATTATTTTTGTAAAAAACGGCAATACTGATATCAAGTAGAAAACATCTATCCAGCAGCCCTAATTATAACAGATAATATATGGTATGGTGATGAATCAGAAAAAGTATGAGTTTAAAAACGTAAAAAGGAAACAACAATATATTGAAAACGCGCTTTTTTTGGCAGCGGTTGGCAGTGAGAGATTTCGAGCGCCTTATGAAAGTGCGTGTCAGCTATTGGTAGAGCGATTAAACCAGATTAATCAAGAGGTGTCTGCAAAAATTGGGCGGCGTTTTATCAAAGATATTAGCGGCAGGGTAAAGTCTGCCCAAAGTTGTCTTGACAAAATGATTGAGAAAAAATGTAAAATTAATCTTCAAACGGCGAGAGAGCAGTTAAATGATATTGCGGGTGTGCGTGTGGTATGTTTTTTTCTGGATGATATTTACAGGCTTGCGGATTTATTACTGCGGTATCCAGAATACAAGATAATTAAGCGCAAAGATTATGTGAAGAAACCAAAGTCAAGTGGCTATCAAAGCCTGCATTTGATTTTTTGGGTGCCAGTAGAATTAGCAAAAAATAAAAATATAGAAGAACAGGGCGTTAAAGTAGAAATTCAGCTTCGTACACAGGCGATGGATTTTTGGTCTAATATTGAGCATCACTTAATTTATAAAGTGACTGACCGTGATTTATCAGAATTTGAGGAGGAATTTTTAAAATGTTCTAAGTCCATTCAAAGAATTGACAGGCAGATGCTTAAAATTAGAAAGAAAATCCAAGCTGATGGAAGGTATACTTAAAAACGTTAAGATTTTCCAATTTCTACACAACCCATCTTGCATAAGATGGCAATATGTGTTGTGTAGAAAGGAAAATCTAATCGTTTTTGAGTATAGTATTATTAATTGTGATAAATAAAAATAAGATAAAGAGAGCCAATAAAGAGCAAACGAAAAACAGCGCCTTGGCAAAATGAGTATGCCTTAGCGCTGTTTTCTATGGATAAAGTTAACACATATCAAAGATATGCAAAATGGGTATCATTTCTTATAAAATATGTTTTGATTAATTCTCAGCGTTTGTTGCGTCTGTAGCTGTTTCTGTAGGAGCAGCCTCAGTAGTCTGTGTTTCTGTTGCATTCTCGTCATTAGCAACCGTAGTTTCTTCTGTGCTGGTTTCGCCTTCTGTTGTAACCGTTTCAGCAGTATCTGCCTCTGTTGTGTTTTCAGCGCCATTATCTTCTGCCTGTGTAGTAGGTACTTCAGAAGAAATTTCGTCATTAGAAGCTTCTTCTGTAGAAACGCTGTCTGTAGGAGCTTCTACGGTTGTCTGCGGCTCGTTATCAATTGTATCATTCTCCTTAGAACCACAAGCTGTCAGCATTGCTGCGCCTAATGTAAGAGTCATAATCGTTGCTAAAATTCTTTTTTTCATAATTTTTCCTCCATTCTGTGCAAATCGCACAATACACATTTTGCAATACAGATAAACGCAATATTACAATTTGTGAAAAAACAATTATAAAGCGACTGCCGCCTTACAAGTTCTTAATTATACATATTTTTTCGCATACGTCAATACTGTTTTTAATTTTTTTATTCATTTTATATTTACTTTATAGATACAGCTTATTAACAAAATGTTCATAAATCAAAGCAAATTCGACAGCTTTATGTCAAAGTGTATATAATATTGGGTTTATTCAAAGTATTTTACTTACAATTATCATTTATTTGACAGATTTTGCAGCAGGAAAGCGTATGGATTTGGATATTGTGCATAATGTTATAGTGCAGACTAGTATAATCCGTGCTAAATAACCTTATGTTTCGCTTGCCTATTTTCCTGATAGCACTACTCCACAAGCCTCAGCGTAGCCACCGCTACGCCTGCGTTTGTGAAGCAGCACTCTCAGAAAAATATTCTGCGCCAAACATTAAGGTATTTAGCGTGGATTATACTAGATTTTTGCATTTGCTGTAAAATTTCAAGCAGAATTTGAATTGTAACGAAAGAATATTGAAACGTTTAGATATCGGTTGTCATGTAAAATATGCTATGTTATAATGTCTTTGTGGTGATAGAAGGTATGACCAGATGAAAATGTACAAGTAATGATTATATGCAGCATTTACAAGATTTTATAAAAGTTATATTTTCATAATTTTGCATTGAATAAATGTTTAATTTTTCCATGCTTTGTAAGTGTTAAAATGTATAATGATTTCATTTTAAACAGCAAATCGAGTAACCTTTAAAAAGTTGTAAACGGATGTATGATATGTACAGATTTCAAATATATAGTAGGGAGGAATGATTAAGATGAAGAAATTAGGATATATCCAATACAAATTGAATAGGAGGGCGACTATATTTTAACCCTCCTGTATGATATACAGTTTTCTATCGTGTTGTTCTAAATTTAAAACATATCGAATGGTCTGTTAGTGTAAATCTTATAGGTGTGCAGTATAGGTAGTGACAGTGTTAAGGCAAAAAGATTTGGCCTGCGTCATCTGCAAAGTTAGTATAACAGTTCCTAATTAGAATTATGGAGGATAAGTATGGACATTAGAGTAGAGCCTATATTATACGAGCAAAAATCCGTTTTTATTCAAATGTTGGAATTGTATCAGTATGATTTTTCTGAGTTTTCCAATGACGATATTAACGAAATATGCCTGCTCAAAAATTTTGGGGTAAAGTTATTGCAGCGTATACAAATGGAAAATATAATACGTTTACAGCAATGGAAGCAAATGAAATAGGATTTACGTTCGACAATTCGTAACAGTTTAGTTCTGGGATTCCTTTTAGATGCCAAAAAATTTATTACACAGCGGCAGAACAAAAGAAGTACCTGCTTGAGCAGGCAGATAGGAGAAATAATCTATGTTAGTTTGTAAAAAAATCCATTGTGCAGCAGTGTTTCTATTTATAATTGCGGCAGCTTCCGCTTTAATATGTACTGCATGTCAGGCACAGCCAGAAGTATCTTTTGCTGAATTGGCAGGCACAAAGGATATAGCAGAGATAGGAACAGAAGAAAATACCATAGACAATAATTCCAAGCAGGAGCAGGCGATGCAAGGCATTCTACCGCAGCCTGTTTTTATCAATACAAAAAATACATATCAAACGCTGAATGTTGCAACGTATATAACGAAAATCGACGATTTATATTTTATTGCAGACTGTTATCATAATCAGATTTTATACCATAATATACTTGGTGATCCACTAACAGAATGGCAGGTGTTGACGGATAAGGTGCATTATGCGCATACCATTGCTGCTGATGAGGAAGTGCTGCTAGTGGACGATACGGAGAATAATCGTGTACTTGTATTTCAGAATATGAATGGGCAGTATGCGCAGACGCAGACACTTGAAAATATCGGACTGAAACCACATTATATACAATATGATGCACAAAGAAACGTTTTTATGGTGTGGAGTTCCATTACCGGAGAAATGTATTTCCTGAAACGGGCGGATACGCCGGATGACATGGGGATTTTTCCGATTTATATAGAAAAAATATTAAAAATAGAAGAATTATACGGTGTGTATGTGCGTTCGTTTACCATTATGGAAGATGGTATTTATTTTGTTTCAGGGCATAACAATCAGAAGATTATAAAGGCCAAAATCAGCCCAGATGGCAATGCTTTTACAATAAAAGCATCTTATGCAGTTCCTGATAAAATTGCGGGAATGGTGCAGCTTACGAAAATTGACGAGTATTACTATATTACCGTTTCCACCGATAACCAAGAGAATCAGGAATATGCAACAATAGTGCGGTGCAAAGACTTAGAAGCTTTGGAGCAGGGCAGTTATCAAGATATTTACCGCAGTTTCGGCATAAGCGGCGGTACTCCGTATTATATCACGCAAATCGAAGGCAGATATTATATGGCGCACCATAGAACCAATGAAAATATTATAGCCTTCGATATCATTGATAATGAAATACGCAATGTAAAAGTGATATATTAGGAACTGTTCAAAAATAACTTTTAATACTGCTTGTTTTTTCTCCGATAGCACCACTCAAAAATCAATTACATAGCCCGCTATGCGCTTGATTTTTGAGTGGCACTCTCGAAGAAAAATCCTACGCGTTATTTAAAAGTTATTTAGTAACAGTTCCTTAGCGATTCTTTAAAAATTTTTCGGAGTTACAAATGGTGCGGCGAGGAAGATTGGCATTGCGTAAAAAAGTGCATAGGCATACCGAAATTCCGCTGCTACCGGCGATGCAATGCTTAAAGTCAGCACAAGCGCCGCCAAGGGAAGACAGATCAAAGCATTAGCTGTATTTTCGGATCGCAGGCATATGGCGATGGCAATTAACAGTATCCAGAAAATCAATCCGATGCTCCACAAAGTTCCATATAAAGGTATAATATCATGCAGTTTAAAAAGTATTTCCTTTATTTTTACAACGATATTCCCTCGCAGAATCGGCTGCCAGCTTAGCCCAAATTCATTAGGATAAATGCCTTCCGCAAGTCCTACATCATAGGCAACATCAGGATACCAGTAGCCGTTTGTCTGCGCAACATAAGCGTCAAAATATGCTTTTGGATGCGAAAGACCGATGGACAGCCAAACTTGGAAAAATTCTGTCTTGTGTGCTTCAAGGTAATCGCTGCCGGTTTCGCGGATAAGATTTTTAATATTGTCGGATACATTTGGCTGGTATCTGGAAGCTACTTGCGTAACATCCATAATATGGCTGACAAAGTTTAATTCTTCTTCGCTAAGCGATTTATTCTGCGCAATAACACAGGCAATCTGCTGCACTGGAACAGATAAGGACTCTACAAAGTCCGCCTGTTTAATTTCATAAACATTCATGCAGGGGTACTTTACGAACAGTACCAATGCTAGTATTGTTAAATGAATCGGCACCATTGTCCTCCAGCTACTGCGGTAAACGAACAGAATAAACGGCAGCGAAAGCAAGAAAGCATACCACCCGTTTGGACGCAGCAGACACAGCAGAACACCAGAAAAAACGTAAGGCGCTACCAGAGTAAAATATTCGCTGATTTTCAGCCGCTGTCTGCCAAAACGCGACATATCCCCTGTGGGAAGGGTTGCATCTGGTCTTAATAAGAATCGCAGCAATGCAGCACAGAAAATTGTCATAGCACCGGCAAAAGGAATATCTTTCCATATGGTTACATTTAAGGCACCGTTGTAAGGCATCAGCGCATAGAAGCAGATAACCGCAATAAGAATGGGTGTTATGATATCTGCCTTTTGTAAGGTTTTGACAACATATCCCGCCGCAAAAGCCATAAAAATCATTTGCGCAAGCGTGTAGAGCGCAAGACCAAAATAAACGTCGTTAGTAAAGCGCAGCCCCAATTGATAGAACATACCAATCAGCGCAGTATGCACAATGGAATGGTGGTTGCTTAATTCGTAGACGCCAAGAACCTGTGCATATTGGTTAATACTGTCCGGTGTCATAACGCCTGGATATGCATGTAGAAAATAAGGCAGCCAACATATAAGGCAGCAGAGCATTGTGACGTAGGGCAGCCACGGCGCCTGATAAGCCATACCTGTAATGTGCACAAGATCGCTTGCCTGAAGCAGACATAAAATAAGGTGATAGTATATAGCAATCAGCCCAATAGCTGTACTAAGCAGCGTCACTGTGCAGAAAATAAAATTTTCCATATCAAAAAGTACTGTCTGATAAGTGTTGGCAATGGTAAAACCGGCAAAAAGCAGGCTTAACAGATTGGAAAGCCAAAGGTCTTTCATGTTGATTCGACTAACAAAGTGATCTTCTTGCAGCTTCATATAAATATAGAAAAAAACAAGGAACAATATAATAGATAGCGGATTCCTCGTCTGTATGTGAAATAGGCGCATTACAGCAAAAAGAGTAAAAAAACTTTTTGCGGAAATTTTTATTAAACGCATAATCTCCTCCGTTTTATAACAATTGATGTAAAATCTTATCTATATAAATCTTAAAATGGATTTGCGGTTACGTCAATAATGATTCTCTTAATTATGCAATAGAATTGCCATTTTTTTGCATTTTTAATCCTGACCGTTAAAAAAACTCCTTGAAATTTGCCATAATAGGGATTAATATAGTAAGTAGCAGGTTTATTGCCTGAGTATTAGGCATAAATTTAAAATGATTTTATTGAGGTGACAAAATGAGTAAAGTTCGAAACAAAAGAAGGCACAGAATTGGAACAAAGGTAGGATTATTGATGGCACTTATGCTGGCAGTCAGTATTGCTTTGGTGGTATTTTTGTGTGTGGCAATGTTCTATAAGCTTACAATGAGAACACTGCGTGACGAGTGTGTGGATGGCACGAGTATGCTTGCTTATGAGTTGGAACATTATACAGGACCGGAGGATAAGACACAATTATTGGATGATTTGAAAATGCGGATGGATTGTGAATTTACTATTTTTGAAGGAGATGTACGTGCCTATACAACGGTTCAGCAGCAAGGAGAGCGGCTTGTTGGAACTAAGTTATCTGAAGATTTAGTGGATGTGATTTTAAAACAAGGACAATCTTATGTAGGAAATACGAAGATTATGGGAGTGGATCATCTTTGCTCCTATGTGCCAACGTATGATAAATCTGGACAGGTGAATGGATTACTTTTTGCAGGAATTTCGTCGCAGCAGGCGAATGAACATATTTATCAAACTGTAAAAACGGCGTTTTTGGCGGGTGCAGTATTGATTGTGCTGAGTATTGTACTTATGGGAATTTATATTAGCTTTGCTGTTTCCGTGCCGCTTGCAAAACTGACAAGACAGGCGCAGAAAATGGAACAGGGAGATCTGGGATTAAGCAGCAGGCAGGAATCGGCAATTCATTTTCGTGCGAATGATGAAATTGGATTGTTAGCAGAAATTTTCAACAATACGAATGAACGTCTGCGTGGGTACATTGGAGAGATTGCAGATGTACTAAAGGCGATTTCAGAGGGTGATTTAACGATAAAGACAGCACAGAATTATGTTGGTGATTTTACTTCAATTAAGCAGTCTTTGGACAGCATTGAGAAAGCGTTGAACGGAACCATGTCACAGATTATGGAAAGTTCCCAGCAGGTATCAAATGGTTCTGATCAGATGTCGATTGTATCACAGTCGTTAAGTCAAGGTGCGATTGAGCAGGCGAGTGCAGTGGATGAGTTAGAGCAGACGATCCGTGAGATATCGGAGCAGGTAGAGCAATCGGCGGACAATGCGGGGCAGGCAAGCCAGAAAGCGCAGGAGGTTGGATCACATATTTTGGAAAGCAACCAAAAAATGCAGGAAATGATTCAGGCAATGCAGGATATTAATTCTAGTTCCAGCGAAATTGGCAAAATTATTAAAACGATTGAGGAGATTGCTTCTCAGACAAATATTCTTGCATTAAATGCTTCCGTTGAGGCAGCAAGGGCAGGCGACGCAGGGCGCGGCTTTGCCGTGGTAGCAGAAGAAGTCCGCAGTCTTGCAGGGAAAAGCGCGGAGGCGTCGCAGTCTACCACGAATTTAATAGAAAGTTCTATAAAAGCTGTGGAATACGGAACTAGGATTGCAAATGAAACGGCAGTATTATTAGAAAATGTTGTGAAGGGTGCCAATGAGATTGTAATGACGATTAATGAGATTGCAGATGCATCTCGTACACAGGCAGATTCTGTTTTGCAGATAGAGCAGCAGATAGATCAGATATCGGATGTGGTGCAGACCAATTCAGCAACGGCGCAGGAGAGCGCGGCAACAAGCCAAGAACTCAATACACAGGCTGGTTTGTTGAAATCATTGATAGCGGTATTTCGCTTAAGGAGCAAAGAATAAAGAAAATCTCCGTCTGGTTTGGCGGAGGTTTTTTCAATGTATGTGGATACCAAGAGGAAATATATCAGCGCGTGAGTGGGGGAAAGGTTTTCCCTGTTTAATTGAATGCGGAGGTGTTGGGGTGGATTTTAGTACATTAGGGCAGATTGTTGCGCCTTTGCTGGAATGGTACGAGAAAAACAAACGTTCCCTGCCGTGGCGGGAAAATCAAGAACCATATCGTGTATGGATATCGGAAATAATGTTGCAGCAAACACGTGTGGAAGCAGTGATTCCCTATTATCATCGTTTTATGGAGCGGTTTCCTACAATTGCAGCATTGGCGGAAAGCCAAGAGGAAGAATTATTAAAATACTGGGAAGGACTTGGATATTACTCCCGTGCAAAAAATTTAAGAAAAGCAGCACAGCTAATTTGTAAGGATTATCAGGGACAGTTTCCGGAAACGTTTGAGGAAATACGAAAACTTCCGGGAATCGGCACATATACAGCAGGCGCAATTTCCTCTATTGCATTTGGCAAAGCATATGCAGCAGTTGACGGAAATGTACTGCGTGTAGTGACAAGGCTTACAGAGAAAGATCAGGATATTATGGAAGCAGCTTTTCGCAAAGAAGTGACCAAAGCGCTAGAGCAGATATATCCTAAGGAGGCGTGTGCAGCATTTACGCAAAGCATAATGGAATTGGGCGCAGTGGTCTGTGTGCCGAACGGAAATCCAAAATGTGTAGAGTGTCCGCTTGCGTTATTGTGTGGTGCTTATCGAAATAAGACCCAGCGCAGATATCCTGTGAAACGCAAGAAGGCAGAGCGGAAAATTGAGAATAAAACGGTGCTGCTGCTAAAATATCAGGATAAAATTGCAATCCGCAAGCGTGGCACAAAGGGGGTGCTTGCTGGAATGTGGGAATTGCCTAATCTGGAAGGGCATCAGACAGATGCAGAGGTTTGTCAATGGCTTGCGGAGCAGGGGATTTCGTTACAGATAGCACAGAATGTTTTGGATAATCGTTTTTTGGCAAAGCATATTTTTACGCATATCGAATGGCGGATGGAATGTATTGCGGCGGAATGTAAGTTAGTATCAGACGAGAATACGTTTATTTGGGTGACACAGGCGCAGTTAGCCAATGAAATTGCTCTCCCTTCTGCATTCAAAAAAGTGTATCAAAAAGGGGTTTTGTAGAGGTTTCGTCAAAAGAGAACGCTTTACAAGCAAAAATTCATACGATATAATAAAAATAAGTGTTTGCCTTAGGAACAGTTGGTGTTAGGGGGATTTTGGTTATGGGAAATAGGACGACACATTTTATGAAGGTGGGTCTTGTTTTAGTATCGCTTTTTTGCATTTTGGTCTTTGCAGCTCAAACATTTTTTATGAATTTAATGCGCGGGGATGCAATTCGTCAGTTGGGGATTATTTATATATCTGGACTGAGTGAACAGATTGCATTGCATTTTGGTACTACCATTGAATTAAGGCTGTCGCAGGTGGAAGCACTTGTGGGAGCAGTGCCGCCGGGACGTTTTACAAATGAAAGTTCCCTGCGGATTGGGCTTACACATAATGCACGTTCTATGGAATTTGAATATTTAGCGTTTTATATGGAGGATGGAAGCTTTCGGATGATATATGGACCACAGGTAACGGCAGATGAACCAGATGCGTTACAGCGTTCTGTATTAAGCGGCAGATATAATGTCTGTGCTGGAGTGGATGAAACCGGTGTGCAGGTAGTACTAATGGGTATTCCTGCGAGATATTCCGTAGAAGATGGCAGTACAACAGTCGCGTTGGTTGCTGGCTTTCCAACCAGTTATTTAGGTGATACGCTGGAGGGCAATGTGAAAGGCAGCATGGTGCGCTACTCAATTATCCGTGATGACGGAAGCTATGTTTTGCAGAATAGCATGGTAGAGGAAACTAATTATTTTGAACGGATTGCGCTGCGCTATGATACATATAACGGCAAGACGCCAAGACAGTATGCAGGAGAATTAAAGGAGGCGCTTGAGGAAAATAGAGATTATACCAGCGAGGTTATGCTTTCGGGTGAACGGTGGAATGTATATTGTACAAATCTGCCCAATTCAGAGTGGCATTTGATTCTGAAGACATCACATAATACATTGGATGAAACCATTAATACGCTGCGCCGTAGGTGGTCGATGGTTTCAATGGGCGGCTGTGGTATAATACTAGGAGTGCTGCTTCTTGTATTTCTGGGATATTACAAGATGACGAAACGGCAGATACAGGAACTTTATGAAGCAAGGCAGTCAGCGGACGCAGCAAGGACTCTTGCGGAGCGGGCAAATAATGCAAAGAGTGAGTTCCTTTCCAATATGAGCCACGATATCCGCACACCAATGAATGGTATAATGGGAATGACTGCAATAGCTCTTAATAATCTAGAGAATCCTGCAAAAATAGCTTCCTGCTTAAAACGAATAAATGTTTCCAGCCGGCATCTGCTGGGGCTGATTAATGATATGCTTGATATGTACAAGATTGAGAACGGCAGACTTTCTTTGCAGATGGAACCAATTTCACTGCATGATATTATGCAGAATATCTTAACGGTTATGCAGCCGCAGTTTGGTGAAAAACAGCAGCAGTTTCATATATATGTTTACAATGTTCAAAATGAGAATATACGTTCTGATAGAGTCCGTTTAAGTCAGATTTTAATTAATATTCTAGGAAATGCCGCAAAGTTTACACCAAAAGGCGGTACCATTATTATGGAACTGCGCGAGGAACTTTCTCCTAAAGGGGATGCATATACCCGTTCCTGCTTGCATATCCGCGATAATGGAATAGGGATGTCGAAGGAGTTTCAAGAACGGATATTTGAAGCGTTTGCGCGGGAGGATAATGGCCGTGTAGAAAAAGAAGCCGGAGCGGGAATGGGCATGACGATAACAAAACATATTGTGGACGATATGGGTGGCACCATTTCTGTGGAAAGTGAGCAGGGCAAAGGAACGGACTTCTATATAGTATTGGATATGGAAATAACTGGGCAGCAGGAGCAAAAAATGAAGCTTCCATGTCGTGAGGTGCTGATTATAGATGATGATAAAACTGCAAATGAAACGGCTGCGGTTTCCCTAAAATCAATTGGTTTGGATGCAGAGGGCGCTATAACGGCGGAACGTGCCTTTCATTATATGGAGGAACACCGCCGTAAGGGAAAAGATTATGATATTGTTATGGTGGACTGGGATATTGAGGGGCAGAATGGTATTCAGACAGTGGAGGAACTGCGCCGCCGTTTTGGAACACAGATTCCTGTGATTCTGCTCTCGGACGGTGAATGGGATGAATTGGAGGCAGATGCTGTAAAAACGGGTGTCAATGCGTTTCTTTCCAAGCCGCTGTTTGGTTCTACATTGTATAACTGCCTGCGTCCATTTGCGGAAAGGGAAATTGTTTCAGAGCAGCAAAAGAGCGCGGACGACGTGGATTTAAACGGCAGGCGGATTCTTGTCGCGGAGGACAATGAATTAAACTGGGAGATTGCTGAGGCTATGCTTTCCGATTTGGGAATGCAGTTGGAATGGGCGGAAAATGGTCAAATCTGTGTGGATAAATTTGGACAATCTGAAAAAGGTTGGTATGATGCAATTTTAATGGACTTGCGTATGCCAGTAATGACAGGCTTCGAAGCAGCGAGCGCAATTCGCCGATTACATCATGCAGATGCTGCAAGCATACCAATTATTGCGGTAAGCGCGGATGCTTTTCCAGACGATATACAAAAGTGTTTTGACTGTGGAATGAATGCTCATACAGCCAAACCATTTAATTTGGATAAAGTGGTGGAACTGCTTCAGCAATATCTGCGGTGATTATCGTTTTTTTAATTAGCTATTTTAGGAAAAGGAAGATTTCAGGAATGAAAAGAATCGTATTGATAATGATATCTTTATTCTCTGCTGCTGTGATATCTGCCTGCAGCGCGATACAAAATAATATAGACAGTACCGATAATGAAAATATTATACCACAGGATATTGAAATTACACTGTGGACTTTTCCCGTAGGAAACTGGGGGAATCCAACGACCGTTTCAAATTTAATATCAGCGTTTCAAATGGAATATCCTAATATTCATGTTTCCGTAGAATACTTAAATTACGAAAATGGAGATGCTAAAATTGATGCGGCTATTGCAGACGGCAATGCACCAGATTTAATTTTGGAAGGGCCAGAGCGTTTAGTGGCTAACTGGGGAGAAAAAGGTCTTATGGTGGATTTAGCTGACTTGTGGAACGCAGAGTCAGCGAATAAGGTATATGATAATATCAGGGAAGCCTGTCGGCATAGCGGTGGCGCATATTATGAATTTCCTATTTGTATGTCGGCGCATTGTATGGCAATTAATTACGATATGTTTGCGGCGGCGGGGGCGCTGCAGTATATTGACGAAGAAACGCATACTTGGACAACAGAGGATTTTATTAAGGCAGTTTCTGCATTGGTTGCATATGGGCAGGAACACGTCGGTGTTGTTTACTGCAAAAATCAGAGTGGCGATCAGGGAACACGTGCATTGGTCAATAATTTATATGGCGGTTCGTTTACAGATGATGCGCACACCTGTTATACGATTGACAGCGAGGAGAATATCAAAGCATTGGAGTTGCTTTATGATTTAGAGGGCATTACGTTTGAACCGACGGCTGCCGCTTTGGACGAAGTAAGTATGTTTTGTAACAAGGAGTTAGCAATGTCATTTTGCTGGAATGTATCTATAGAAATTAGTCAAACGATTAACAATCCGAATCTGGATTTTGAGGTTTTTCCAATGGCGTTTCCAACAGACAGCGGGAATTTAAAGCTGCAAGGCGGCATATGGGGATTTGGTATTTTTGATAACCAAGATGCTGAGCGGATTGAAGCGGCTAAGACATTTATCCGGTATATGGCAGAGTCAGATACACAGTATACAAGGACAGTGCGAGCGACGACTTACTGGCCAGTGCGCGATATCGACAATATTTATATAAATGATATGCTTATGACAGAATATAGCATCTTTATGCCGCATATGGATGATTATTATCAAATAACGAAAGGATGGACACAGGCGCGTGCCGCTTGGTGGCAGATGCTGCAAAAGATTGGTGATGGAATGGAGGTTTCTGAGGCGGTGAAAGCGTTTCCAAGGTACTTTGGAGAGGAATAATAAGTCAATCGTAACAGTTCAATGGGTTATCTGAACTGTTACAATCAATACTTTATGGAAAATTGTTTAAGGAAAGGAAGATATAACAGGTATGAAGGAAACAGAAGGTGTATTTAGCGGTCGGCAGCGAGAGTCGCAGATACAGGAATCGCAGCCGCAAGTTTGGCAGGAGGCACAAATGCCGCAGGAGTATCAATATGCAAGTCCTGTTCGGAAATTTTTTGCTGGAATTGTAGTAAGTATTTTGATATTGGCGGCATTTATTGGCATTCAGATAGTGGTTTCTGTAATGGCGATTGTTGGGAAGGCAGTGCCGTTTATTGAGGCGTCGAACGGTGATATGAATGATATCATGACACAGTTGCAGCCGATTATTCAAGACCCTGTTTTTATGACTAATTTAACGGTTATTGCGACGGTTGTTTCGGCAGTGGCTGCGGTATTTTTCTATTGGCTAATCTTTGGGCGTAAGAAGACAATGGAGGACAAACGCTTTTTTCGGGAAAAAGTGTTGAAAGGCAGAGTTTTTTTTATGATATGGATTGCTGCGTTCGGATTGTATTATTTGGCGATTTTAATATCTGGTGTGATTGAAGCGGCAAGTCCGCAGACAATGCAAGACTATACAGAAATGATGGATTTAGCGCTTGGCGGTAATTTATTAGCGGCGATGCTTGCGGCAGTGCTGCTTGCGCCGATTTCAGAGGAATGTATTCTGCGTGGTTTGATATTAAAAAATTTACAGAAATATTTTTCGGCTCCGGTTGTTATTATAATTCAGGCAGTACTGTTTGGTGTGTTTCATATGAATTGGGTGCAGGGATTATATGTAGTTCCCGTCGGTGCAGCGCTTGGGTTTGTTGCGTTGAAATGCCGTTCCGTTCTGCCTAGTATTTTTATGCATATGGTCTATAATTTTATGTCTGTATTTGTGGCGCTCCTTCCAGCCTTCTGCCAAACATGGATATTTGCAGTGATTGCAGTGGTAGCAAGCGGTGCAGTTGTATGGTTTATGGGAAAACAGAGTGAAGGTTTTGAATAAGGATGGAAATAAGTAATTTTTTCTTGGAAAATATATTGAAAAAAAGGGTGAGTATGATATAATCAAATTACAATTATAAACGAAGGGATGTGGACATCATGAAATTTATTATCAGCGGAAAAAATATTGACGTAACGCCCGGCTTAAAAGCGGCAGTTGAGGACAAAATCGGCAAGCTGGAGAAATATTTCACGCCAGAAACGGAGGTACAAGCGACATTAAGTGTTGAAAAAGAGCGGCAGAAAATAGAAGTCACCATTCCAGTAAAGGGGAATATTATTCGTTCCGAACAGGTCAGCAATGATATGTATGTGTCAATTGATTTAGCGGCGGAAGTCATAGAGCGGCAGTTAAAGAAATACAAAAATAAATTCAGGGCAGAGCAGCAGGCAGGCGCAGCAAGCCTTAGAACCGATTTTATGGAGCGTGATTATGTAGAGGACGAAGACGAAATTAAAATTGTACGTACGAAGAAGTTTGATATTAAACCGATGTATCCGGAAGATGCCTGTGTTCAGATGGAACTTTTGGGACATGATTTCTATGTGTTCTGCAATGCGGAAACCGATGAGGTAAATGTGGTATACAAGCGTAAGGCAAATACGTATGGATTAATAGAGCCAGAACACTAGAGTATGAAAATATAATAAAATTTTAATAGACCTGACAAATACAGGACAAGCTGGTATTTGTCAGGTCTTTTTATGCACATGGACATCCAGCGGAAAATGTCAGTATAGTTGACGGGTGTCCAGCACGGCAAGTAGAGAAAGATAAATCTTTTTTACTTGATTGCACACGAGTGTTCCCCAAAATAAATGTTTTTTTGTTTGCTCTTTATAATGTTTGTTTGTGCGGGAAGAAACAGGAATGAAAACAAGAAAATGAGTCATATATTACATAGAGTATATAAGTAGTGTGGTGATAATTTGAGAAACAGAGTAATGATTTGTTTGATTCTCAGTGTACTGTTGCTGGCCTCAGGAATTTATCTGTATGAGGGTGGTGCAAAAAGGGGAATCCCTGTTACTTCTGGGGATTATATTAAATGGGTGGATTTTGATGTATCCTCCGAGGCATTGAAAAAGGCTTGCTTATTGGATGTGGAGAGCTATGAAAGCGAGGTGCATCTTGACTGGATTACGCTGCTTGCCTATGCAGCCGTGCGGGGTGGCGGAAAATTTAATCATCAGTCAGCAGGATATATTGATGATATTGCAAAACAGTTGACAGAGCAGGAGATTACAAAGGAGGGGCTTGCGGAGAAATATAAACATTTTTCGTATTATTATGAGGCGTATCAGGCGGTTCTTGGGGGGATGGTCGGTGAATATGAGATAGCAGATGATAGCGGAAAGCTTGAGAAAAAATATGGATTAAAAGCGTTTTCGCCGATTGCAAAAGGGTTTTCTTATCAGGATTATGATGACTTTGGCGTCGGAAGGGATTTCGGCTATAAGCGACAGCACTTAGGGCATGATATGATGGGGTTGATTGGCACACCAATCTATATATAAAGTAGAACTGAACATTAAAAAATAATGCTCAGTTCATTTCCGTCTAAGCGGCAGGTTTTCACGGTTTTGCGAATCAATTCATTTTTTTCCTCATAGGACAGCTTGTCAAAATTATCTACCAGATAGCAGACATTATTATAAACTGTTTGAATGGTATTCGCCGCGTTTTTCTTGTTTTGTTCAATTTGTTCCGCTCTGCGCAGAGCAGCTTCCAGAGCAGTCTTTTGCGCGTCAACTTCCTCCATTTGATTCACAATATACTTTGCAGCAGGAGATGAAATATTTTCCCGCAAGGATTTTGCAAGATTATTGATAGAAGCAGTTACGATTTCCAGTTCCTTTTGAATTGCGCTGATATTGGATTCTTCGTCGCTATAGTCTTGTAGCTGGATATGGTCAGGGGAAATTCTGATTTTCTGCAATTGTTTTAAAAACAACTCATCTATCATATCAACACGGACATAATCGGATTCACAGTATTCGCGCCCTTGGCGTACCCTTTTATCACAAAAGTAGTAGGAAAATCGAATATTGTTTTTTACGTAGGTTCTGGCAGTCATCTTGGCACCGCATTTGCAGGTCAGTACGCCTTTGAGAATGCCGACAGAATGCTTGCCTTTCCGAAATGTTTTATTGACGCCTAATCGTTTCTGGGCATTGATCCAGTCATTTGCAGATACAACGGGCTCATGGATGCCTATAGAAATCGTCCAGCTATCTTTTGACTGAACGAGCCTTTTGTCCTTTTGGGTTGTGTGTTTGCCATAGCTCATTAGTCCGTGTGCACCATCAAAAAGAGAAGGCGGCGGCAGTTTACAGCCCTGTTCCTCAAAATAGTAGTAGGCTTCCATGTCATTCTGGCAATATACAGGGTTTGTAATAATATTGTAAATGGCGGAAGCGTTTAAAAATGCGCCGTTTTGGCTTTTGATACCATGATCACGGCAGTGCCGTTCCAGCTTCGTTATGCTGTAACCGCCGATAAGCAGTTCATAGAGCAGTTTCACGCGCCATATTTCGTCTTGGTCAACCATTAAGTAGGCGTGCTCTTTTGCGCCGATTTTCTTTTTAATAGACTTCATGCCGGAGGGGCATTTGCCGCCCGTCCAGCGACCAGATTCTGCCAATGCAAGCATATTGTCGGCGACACGTTCAGAAGTGTTCTCGCGTTCCAACTGTGCAAATGCTGCTAAGATATACATAACTGTTCTTCCGATTGGCGCGGAGGTATCAAACGATTCTTTAACCGATACAAAGGATACATGATGCTCCTCAAAGGTTTCATACATAGTAGAAAATTCTTTGACATTTCTGCTGATACGGTCTAATTTGTATACCATTACAACATCCAGTGCATTGTTTGTAACGTCCTTCATTAATTCTTGGAAGGAGGGGCGGTTTGTATTTTTGCCGCTGAAGCCCTCGTCCTTATCGTAGATCCGAAATTCCAGCGGCTGGTCTTTGTAGATAATGCCTGCATATTCTTTGCAAAGCGCAATTTGAACCGATACAGAGTCGCTGTTGTCCCTGTAGACGGATTTGCGCGGGTAGATGCCGATTCGCATGGGAAACTCCTTATATTTAGATTTTTACAAAATATTTAGCTTTTCTTTTAAAGCATCTTGTAATATCTGTGAAAAATTAATGCCGGCAGCAGTGGCAGTTTCATTAAGCCATGCGGGGATTGTCAGGGTTTTTTTCACAGCAATATTATTCATCAGCCTACGATATACAGTAGTGTCACAGGAAATATAGGTTGCGAATTGGTCGCCTTTCACAGTAAGGTCATTGATAGCGGATGCTGCTGGTATTATGCGTTTTTCGTCTTCGTAGTGTGTGAGCATAAGGGAGAGAGCATCTTTTGCCATTTCGATTCCATCTTCAAGATTATCACCACAAGTAAAGCATCCATCAATATCTGGAAAATCAATAGAAAAACTCCCACCTTCTCCTGGTGTGAATACTGCGGGATAAATATATTTTGCCATAACCATTAGTTCCTTCCTTTGATATGTAATAATATTATTATATACGTATTAAATACGTGTGTCAATGACAAAATTAAATGTTAAAACATGAAAGATGTAGCATTATATTAATAACATTGAGTAATAATATAGTATAT
>VSNQ01000007.1 GCA_009774395.1 Lachnospiraceae bacterium | reverse complement strand
TAAAAAATTAACATAATATTACAGAAATAACAAAAATAATACTTGAAATATTCTGAAAATAAACTATAATAGAATAAGAAACCGAAACATATTATGTAAATTGAATAGAGGTTTACAAAAAATAGGAGGAGTAGAAAAGATGTTTAATACAGGTGTATTTAATTACGTGAATGTCATGCAAAAGACAATGGACGCAACAGCTATGCGGTCAGAAGTTATTTTAAACAATATGGCCAATGTAAACACACCCGGTTATAAGAGAAAAGATATCCGTTTTGAAACAGAGTTAAAGCACGCATTTGCACGCGCTTCACAGGACACAGTGGATGCAAGAGTTAAGAATTTGGATTTGGAAGCGCTAACACCGAAAACCTACACGGACTATGAAGAATTATCATATCGTTATGATGGCAACAACGTAGATATTAACAATGAAAATGCCATTTTGGCGGAAGTGCAGACAAAATATAATGCTTTAATGGATTTGATAAATTCTGATTTCGCGTCAATGCGTGCAGCAATGCAGTAAGTTTTGACTTGTAAGGAAAAAAGGAGGATAAAGAATGGGAGTATTTACCGCGTTTGATATCGCTGCTTCTGGTATGTCCGCAGAACGCTACCGCATGGATATTATTACACAGAATATGGCGAATGCTAATACAACAAGAACAGAGGACGGAACACCGTATGTAAGGAAGGTTGTAACATTTCAGGAAAAGACAGATACTAAAAACAGAAGGTTTTCACATATGTTAGATACGGCGTTCAGCAATTTGTCAGGAAGACCGATTGGTTGCACCAACAGCGCGAAACTGACAAGCCCGGGTACAGGTGTTAAGGTTGGTGGTGTTTATGAGGATACTTGGACACCAGAAGTGCTTGCATATGATCCGGAACATCCAGATGCTGATGAGAATGGATATGTACATGGTCCGAATGTCAATGTTGTTACAGAAATGACCAATATGATTGACGCAAGCCGTGGCTACGATGCAAACCAGGCAGCGTTTGAAGCAGTAAAAGCAATGGCACTAAAAGGTTTGGAAGGATTAAGTAATTAAAAGTTTATTATTTTCTATAAGGGGAAGAAAAAGAGTTAAGGGGGTATAAAATTATGACTACGATAACAGCGACAAATGACATCGACCGTTTTTATAACGTAAGTTCCGATGCCATTAAGGACAGCCTAAGCAATTTGTATGGAGGAACGAAGGCAGCAGGCGAAGAAGGAGAAGGAAATCTGTTCGGTTCTATCTTTAATGCAGCGGTAAGCAATATTAATGAAGCTAATGAACTGGCATCAAATAAGGAAAACGAAATATTAAAATGGTCAATGGGACTTTCTGAGAACACACATGACCTGACGATTGCGGCTGGAAAAGCCAGCACTGCGATGTCTTATGTGATTGGAATGCGTGATAAGCTTCTGGAGGCATACAGGGAGATTATGCAGATTCAGATTTAATCGCTTTCATAGCAATAAGGGGAATATTGGATTATTATATTGGAGTATAAGAGTTGCGTGCCGGCAAACGGATTTCGCCGGAGGATTATTTGTGAGAAGGAGTGCTTGAGATGGTTGACAAGGTAACAGATTTTGGGAAAAAGCTATTAGAGCGGTTTCAGGAATGGTGGAATAAATTTCAGCCAAAACAGAAAACCATTATCATTGGAATTGGAGTAACAATACTGTTAGCAATTGGTATATTGGTAGCGGTATTAACAAGAAAACAGTATGTAGCACTAGCTACTTGTGAATCGACAAAGGAAGCAGCGCAGGTTAGAGATTTACTTGACGGTCAGAACATAGAATATGAAATGACAAATGACGGGCTGAATTTTTCGGTGCTAAAATCGCAGGAGGGCGATGCAAATTTGCTCCTTGGTGCGAATAATATACCAACAGCGGCATACACATTAGATGATGTGTTAAGCGGAAGCTTTTCAACGACAGAGGCAGACAAACAGAAACGGTATAAATTCTATATGGAATCTCGAATGGAAGAACATTTAAAGACGATGAATGCTGTTGAAAACGCTTATGTAACGTTATCAATTCCAGATGATAACGGAACATTGATCGCACAGAACCTTGAAACCTATGCAAGTGTTAATTTAGATTTGAAACCAGAAGTTAGTTTTACAGAGGAAAATGCAGACGCAATCGCAAGATTTGTTGCGACAGGGTTGGGGAATCCTACAACAGATAATATTACAATTACAGATGTAAGCGGCAAAATATGGTTTCCAGTAGCGGAAAGCTATTCTACAATTGAGAAAGCGAACAATATGTTGATGCACAAGCAGGAAGCAGAGAGTTTCTTAAAAAACGAAGTGCGTCAGGTATTGTTTGGATTAAATGAGTTTAATCAGATTGAAGTTGCAGTGAATGCTTCATTGAACTTTGATGAGTCAGAAGTAAAACAGCATAATTACAGCACACCAGAGGGACATGATCAAGGACTGCTTTCCCATGACGAGGAATTTCGATCAAATGCAGCAGACGGAGTAGGTGGTGTGCCGGGTACCGATTCCAATTCAGAAATAGATTATGACATTGATGAATCGACGGGCGGCAGCACAAGCCAATATGAAAGAAAATCAGATTATCTTCCAAATGAGGAAATTATTACTAAGAAAAATGCAGTAGGTACATTACAGTATGCGAATAGTTCTGTATCGGTATCGGCTGTAAAGTATAAGGTGGTAAGGGAAGAAGATGTAAGGCTGCAGGGATTCTTAGACGGTGTTTCATGGGAAGAATATAAACTTGCAAACAACGCAAAGACAAAGCTTGAAATAGACAGTGATTTGGTTAGTATCGTTGCAAATGCAACAGGTATTCCATCAAAAAATATTACAATTCTTGCATATGAGGAAGTACAGTTTATTGATGCGATTAAGACAAGTGTACAATATAGAGATATCATCCAAATCGTATTAATCGTAATTATTCTTGGACTGCTGGCATTTGTTGTATTGATGAGCCTTAGAACAAAGAAAGAGGTTATCGAGGAGGAGGAGCTTTCTGTAGAGGAATTGCTGCAATCCAACCAGCAGGAACTTGAAAGCATTGAAACAGAGCAGAAATCTGAGGCTAGAAAGCTGATAGAAAATTTTGTAGAAGAAAATCCGGAAGCAGTCGCTACATTATTGAGGAACTGGCTTGACGAGGATTGGGGGTAATCAACAATGGCAGAGAAAGAAGAATTAAAGGGGATACAGAAAGCGGCAATATTGCTGATTGCGCTCGGACCCGAAAAGTCTTCCATGATATTCCGGCATCTGAAAGAGGATGAGATTGAAGATTTGACACTGGAAATTGCAAATACCAAAAGTGTCACACCCCAGATAAAGGAAAAAGTAATTAACGAGTTTTATGAAGTGTGTTTAGCACAACAGTACATAGCAGAGGGTGGTATCGGGTATGCCAAAGAGCTTTTGGAAAAAGCGCTTGGCACCGATAAGGCGCTGGATGTTATCGGTAAACTAACTGCATCTTTACAAGTAAAACCATTCGAGTTTGTAAAGAAAACTGATGCATCACAATTATTAAACTTTATACAGGACGAGCACCCACAAACGATAGCATTGATTTTATCGTATTTGTCATCTGGACAGTCAGCGGTAATTTTAAGCGCACTGGCGCCTGAGAAACAGGCGGATGTTGCAAGACGTATCGCTACAATGGATCGCACAAGCCCTGATGTTATTAAGGAAGTAGAACGTGTATTGGAATCAAAATTATCTTCGCTGGTCAATCAGGATTACACGATTATCGGCGGCGTAGATGCAGTAGTCGAAATCTTAAATACAGTAGACCGTGGAACAGAGAAGCATATTATGGAAACACTCGAAGTCGAAGAACCGGAACTTGCCGACGAAATCAGGAAGAAAATGTTCGTATTCGAAGATATCCTTCTGCTCGACGACAGATCGATTCAGCGTGTGCTTAGAGATGTGGATAACAATGACCTTGCGATTGCCTGCAAAGGTTCTACAGAGGAAGTACAAAATGCGATCTTTGGCAATATGTCAAAGCGTTTGGCTGAAATGATTCGAGAGGATATGGAATTTATGGGGCCTGTTCGAATGAAGGATGTAGAAGAAGCACAGCAGAAAATTGTTAATATTATCAGGAAACTTGAGGATTCTGGTGAGATTGTTATTTCCAGAGGCGGAGGTGACGAGATAGTTGTCTAGGAGTAGTGTATTAAAATCGAACTGGGTCATTGTTGACCCAGCCGATACAAGAGTGATTGACACGAACGCACTTGCAGAATTGAAACTAAGACAAATGGCTGTGAAGCTTGCAGAACAGTGCGGCGAGGAGCCGGATGAATTTGTGGAGGGCTTTACGCAGGGAATTAATGCGGTACAGGTATCGGAGTTAATGCGCGGTGAGGCGAATGTAATCGGCGGTGGTCAAGAAGCAATGGAAGAGCCGCTGGATATGGACTATAATTCGGCGCAGTTTCAGCCAGATCAGCCTGAAACTCTTCCACATGAGGAATTAATTGCTGAAGCGCAGGCGCAGATTGAAGCAATGAAAGAGGAAGCCATTGCAGAGATTCAGCAGGCAAGAGAACAGGCGATAGCAGAAGGGAAAGATATCGGCTATCAGGAAGGACTTGAAATCGGCAAGCAGGAGGGATTTCAGCAGGGACATCAAGAAGGGCTTGACAGCGTGGCAAGTGAGCGCGAACAGGTATATGCGCAGGCAAATGAGCAGATTGCAGCAATTGAAAGCGAGTACGAGCAGAAACTCAGTGAACTGGAACCGAAATTTATTGATACTTTGACAGGAATTTATGAGCATATTTTCCATGTCAGCCTTAGAAATTCGCGTGAGTTAATTGTTTATCTGATACAAAATACTATGCGCAATATCGAAAGCAGTAATGGTTATCTTGTTCATGTGTCTAAAGAGGACTATCCATTTGCAAGTATGCAGAAAAAAGAACTTGTCAAGAACACAAATATTTCTCTTGATGATGTGGAATTGATTGAAGATGCAACGCTTGCCAAAAATGAGTGTATGATTGAAACCGGCAGCGGTGTCTTTGACTGTAGCTTAGGAACGCAGCTAGAAGCATTGAATGAAGAACTACGGCTGCTGTCCTATGGAGGCTAGTGATGGAAACAGGGATTGACTTTGACAAATATCTAACGGTATTAAATAAATCTTACTTCAAAAAGCTTGGCAAAGTAGAAAATGTTGTCGGACTAACCATTGAATCCGTTGGACCGGATGCTAAAATGGGTGATTTGTGTCAGATTTATACGGATGCGGAGAAAAAGCATGGTATAATGGCAGAAGTTGTTGGCTTTAAAGACCGCAAAACGCTGCTGATGCCTTATGAGGAAACAGAGGGCATTGGTTCTGGCTGCATTGTTGAAAATATGAATTATCCATTAAGCGTTTCCGTAGGCGATTGTCTGCTGGGGAAAACGCTTGATGGGCTTGGCAGATGTATTGATGGCTTTGTTCCTGATCCACATACTTCGAAGCGCTATCCGTTGGAGGCACCTCCGCCTGACCCTATGAGCAGAACGATTATCAGTGAAGTGCTTCCGCTTGGTGTAAAGGCGGTAGATGGTTTAATTACTGTAGGAAAAGGACAGCGTATTGGGATATTTGCAGGTTCAGGTGTTGGTAAATCAACATTAATGGGGATGTTTGCAAGGAATACAAAGGCGGATATCAATGTGATTGCGCTGATTGGCGAGCGCGGCAGGGAAGTGCGTGAATTTATTGAACGTGATTTAGGTGAGGAGGGTATGCGCCGTTCTATTGTTGTGGTTGCAACCTCAGATAGACCCGCGCTGGAACGAAACAGAGCGGCAAAGACAGCAACCGCTATTGCAGAATATTTCCGCGATCAAGGCAGAGATGTACTGTTAATGATGGATTCCTTAACCCGTTTTTCAATGGCACAAAGAGAAATAGGTCTTGCCAGCGGCGAACCGCCTGTAACACGTGGCTATCCGCCTAGTGTTTATTCGGAAATGCCAAAACTCTTAGAGCGCGCCGGCTGTGCAGAACATGGTTCTATTACAGGACTTTATACGGTACTTGTGGAAGGTGAAGATTTTAATGAACCGATTACGGATACCGCAAGAAGTATTTTGGATGGGCATATTATGCTGACAAGAAAGTTAGCTAACAGAAACCATTACCCCGCAGTAGATGTACTACAAAGCATTTCAAGATGTATGTCGATGGTAGCGTCTAAGGAACATAAAACAGCGGCAGGCAAGCTCAAAAATATTATGGCAACATATAATGAAGCGGAGGATTTAATTAATATCGGCGCATATAAACGCGGTAGTAACCCAAGCATTGACAGGGCGATTAATAAAATTGATGATGTAAATGAATATCTTTTGCAGGACACGGACGAGAAGTTTACCTTTGAGGAAACCGTGGAACTGTTAGAGAATCTGTTTCAGGAATAAAGAGGGATTGACGAATGGCAGTTTTCCGATATAAAATGCAGGGAATCCTTGATATTAAGGAAAAGCTTGAAGATAAGGCAAAACAGGAGTTTGCAGAAGCGAATATGCGCTTGGAAGCCGAGAAACAAAAGCTGAGTGAACTGCAAAAACGCCGTGATTACTATATGATGGAGGGCGTGAAACTCCGTATGGAGTTAATTGACGTAAGAAAAATCCGTGAAAACAAAATGGCAGTCCTGCAAATGGACGAATTTATCAGGGAACAGCGAAAGGAAGTCAATAAGGCGGCAGCCGCAGTAGAGAAAGCGCGGGCTGCGCTCCAAGAAGTAATGCAGGAGCGGAAAGCGCATGAGAAACTCAAAGAAAACGCCTTCCAAGACTTCTTAAAAGAGGAGCAGGCTGCGGAAAGCAGGGCGATTGATGAGTTAACGACCTATACGCATGGCCAGAAGCTGCAAGGTCAGAAATTAATGGAGGAGTTTAGACATGGCACGTAAGGATGAGAATTTAAGCCCTGACGCACCGGAAATGCAGTTAAAACAGTTAAGAGAAAATCAAAAACAGTTAAAGAAAGAGCAGAAAAACCAGAAAAAAGAAGCAAAAAAGCGGGCAAAAGAACTTGAAGATCAAGAACGGGAGTTAGATGAGCAGATAGACGGCACAAACGCTTCTGTAGTGGTAGTGACTGTTTTTATTATTGCAATCTGGCTGGGTATTCTGGGCTTGCTGATTAAGATGGATGTAGGCGGATTTGGGTCAAATGTATTGACTCCGATATTAAAGGATGTGCCGCTTGTCAATAAAATTTTGCCGTCAGAATCCGCAGGATCGGGCGGTCAGCAGGAATACGGCGGCTACAGCAATCTCAAGGAAGCCGTGGAAGAGATTCACAAGCTGGAATCGCAGTTAGAGCAGACGCAGAACACCAATGCGACATATTCTGAGCAGATCGAGGCGTTAAAGGCAGAGGTGGAACGCTTAAAAACATTTGAGGACAATCAGCTTAAATTCCAGAGTATTAAAGAGCAGTTTTATGAGGAAGTGGTTTATGCAGAGAACGGGCCGGGGGCAGATGAGTACCGTGCGTACTTTGAAGAGATGGATCCGACAACGGCAGAAGCCCTTTATAAACAAGTAATACAGAGTGAAGCAGTTGATAAGCAAATGCAGGATTACGCTGCAACGTTCAGCAATATGGATGCAGAGGAAGCGGCAAAAATTCTTAACGCAATGACAGACAGCCTTGATTTGGCAGCAGATATTCTTGAAACGTTAAGTTCGGCAAAACGTGGAGAGATTATGGGAAAAATGGAGCCGGCAGTTGCTGCAAGAATTACAAAGATTATGAAGCCGAACTCTTAACTTTTTATGTAAAGTTTCCGATATAATTTTTGTGGGAAAGTATTCCCTAAATTTTACTATAATTTTTGATAGTGTATTTCTCGTAAATCTATGAGGAATATATTATAGATGTACATTGATAATTCCATAATTTGCAGAGAGGAGGAGTGATGAATGACAAATATGACCGTAAGCAGTATGGTCTTTACACCAGATAAAGTTTCAGCGTCCGTGCAGGGACAGAGAGCGGCGGCAAGCAGTTCCAGTTTTGGCGATGTATTAGACAAAGCAAGTCAGAAGATGGAGCAGCCTAAAACCGAACAGCCTAAAACTTCCAGCACAGATAATAAGACAGTAAGCGAAAGTAATACTGCCGCGCAAGATAAGGCAGCGGAAACAAAAGAGGTTCAAAATACCGAGAAGCCGCAGGAAACCAAAGAGGTGCAGGCTGAGGAAACTGTTGACGAGGAAACCGCACAAAAAGTTGCAGATGCTTTAATGCAGTTAATCGAGCAGTTGAAAGAAATCCTTGGTATAACGGATGAGGAACTTCGGATTGGATTGGAGAGCGCTGATATGCAGCCAATGGATTTGTTAAATCCGCAGAATATGGCACAGCTTTTGTCAGCGATTACAGGAGAAGATTCTATTGGCATAGTGGCAAATGAAGACTTATATGCTTCCTTGCAGGAAATGATTGGGAGTGTAGAGAATCAATTGCAGAGCCTGACAGAAGAAACAGGATTAACCAGTGAAGAACTTGATCTGATATTGCAGAAACTGCAAGAATTACAGGGAATCGAAGCTGGTGACGAAACGGGGACGCAAATACCCAATAAAGCATTGGAAATGCTTAATAATCCCGCAGAAGATATGGATATGACGGATACAAAAGCCGCAGAATCAGCAGAAACGACGGTGATTGTCGAAGATAAGACAAAGACAGAGTCCGCAAAACCCAGTAATCAGTTGGAGCAGTCCACACAGGATAATGCCAATAACGGGACACAGACGGAAACACAAGTACAGACAGACAAATCCGCAGAGGAAAAACAGGCGCATTCTGACACAAAAAACAGCGGGCATCAGCCCAATAATTTTGCACAAAATATGCAGAATAACTTAAATGAATTGTCAGAAGCAGCAGCGGAAACAAAAGTGGAGAGTTACACTTCCATGGATACGGAAAGCATTATGCGGCAGTTGGCAAACCTTGTAAAGATTGCAAAGAGCGAAGACTTAACACAGATGGAGATGCAGCTACATCCGGCAAGCCTTGGTACAGTCAACGTATCATTAGCTTCAAAAGGCGGCGTTGTTACAGCAGAATTTATTACACAGAATGAAGCAGTAAAAAATGCTGTAGAAGCACAGGCAGTTCAGCTACGTGCAAACCTTGAGGAGCAGGGCATTAAGATTGAGGCCATTGAGGTGTCTGTGGCAAGTCATCAGATGGAGAAAAATCTGGAGGGAGATAATAGCCAAGGACAGCAGCAAAGCGAACAGGAGCAGAAAACAAACCGCATTCAGGGAATGCGCAGAAACAACATTAATTTCCATTCCTTTGAGGACGGTGACGATATCTTAGAGGAAATGCAGGGCGCAGACGACGCGACACGCATCGCAATGGAAATGATGGCAATGCACGGAAATTCAATGGATTTACTTGCATAATCAAATGGATTTGAAAGGAGTGGTGTAAACTATGGCAAGCGGATTGGTAGCACCGATAGTGGATGGGGAACTACAGACAAGGACGGATTCCGGCGATTCACTCACCAAAAAAAGTAACAACAAAAATGAAATTGACAGTGATATGTTTTTAACCTTATTGGTTGCTGAAATGCAGAACCAAGACCCCTTAGAGCCGACAAGCAATACAGAGTGGGTATCGCAGTATGCAACTTTCACACAGGTAACAAAGATGTCAGAAATGGCAAATACTGTTGACCAGTTGCGTGGAAATAGTTTGGTTGGCAAGGAAGTAATGATGAAAGTGACCAGCGAGTCAACCGGAGAAGTTTCATATAAGAGAGGACTTGTCGAATATATGATGCTTGAGAGCGGGAAGACAATTTTGGTTATTGATGGTGATAAGTACAACCTTGACGATTTGGACAGCGTAATCAGTGAAGAATATTCAGATGCGTTTGATATCTACAGCGAATGGGCAGCAAAAGTAAATGCTTTGCCGTCAATTAAGGTATTGAATAAGAATTATGAAGGTGTTGTAAGAGAACTTTACGATCAGATTAATTCTATGACAGGCTATCAGCAGAACTTTATGAAGACGTATGCAGCTGAAGAGATTACGAAACTCGGTTTGTGTGTTGCACAGCTAGAAAAAATGGGTATTAAATTCGAAAAGCCGGAAGTTAAGCCGGAAACAACATTAGATACGATTCTGGAAAGTTTTAATACCAAAATGAATGCGATCCTTGATAAGCTAAATAAAATTTCTCCGCCGGAAGACACCGAAGAAGGCGACGGTGATAAAGATGGTGACAAGGAAGAAGAAGGAAACGGCGATAAAACCGAGAAAGCTTAGGCAGGAAGCAGGATGTATGGTAAGGAGGAATGCATATGAATATAGGCAATAGTCAATTCCTTTCCATTGAGCAGTTACAGGATCAATACTTAAAACAGCAGAAGACAGCTCCCAGCAGCAAACCCACACAGGGAATAAGCTTCGAGGAAATTCTTCACAAGCAGCAGGCACAGGAGATTGAGGCGAAAGAACTGAAATTTTCCAAACACGCGTCGAACCGCTTGAATGACAGGAATATTGAGCTGACTAAAGAACAACTGGAAAGGCTGCATGACGGCACAAAAAAAGCAGGAGAGAAGGGTATCCGCGAATCGCTGGTACTTGTTGACCAATTGGCTTTTATTGTGAATGTCAAGAATAATACCGTAATAACAGCAATGGATCAAACAGAAACTGACGAAAATATTTTCACAAATATTGATGGCGCCGTGATAATGTAAGTAAAAAGCCGGACCTTATCGGAGGCTTGCACCTTGGAATGACAGACAAGGTGGTTACGGACACGGCGAACCGTAAAAAAGTATAGGAGGTCACTTCACTATGATGAGAGCACTTTTTTCTGGTGTATCAGGCTTAAAAGCGCACCAGACAAGAATGGACGTTATCGGTAACAATATCGCAAACGTTAATACAACAGGTTATAAGTCAAAATCTATGGCGTTTTCTGATATCCTTTATCAGACAACACAGGCAGCTACGGGATCGAACGTAGGCGTTGGCAAAGCAGGTACCAACCCAAGACAGATTGGTCTTGGCGTTAAGACAGGCGCAATTAATACTTCCATTACAACACCGGGTGGTTCGCAATCCACGGGTAATCCATTTGACTTAAAGATTAAAGGGGATTCGTTCTTTGTTGTAAATGATGGTACAAGTACATATTTTACAAAGGATGGTTCCTTTAATGTCGATAATGCAGGATATCTGTGTATGGCAAATACAGGATATATGGTAATGGGATGGCTTGAAGATCCAAATAATCCGGGAACAATAGCACAGAGCTCGGTACGTCCTATTAATATTATGGGCGAGGAGTATGCAACATTTGATGCGGCATCAACAACAGCGGCTTCTATTTATGGTATTTTGGATAAGCATGACGATCAGCTTTCGAATCCGAATGGTAAATTAATAGATATACAAACATATGATGCAAGAGGTTATGAGTATAATTTGAAGTTTGGGATTAAGCCGAATACAAGTAAGGTAGAGTCTTCAAAAGATACAACAAATACAGAAAAGTTATATCAATTACCACCTGTTTTGAAGTATGAGGATACATCCGAATTGACATTCTTTACTGCGGCAGGGGATGAATTGAAATCATCTGGTATACCGAGTGCATTGATTGATGCTTTAAATAAAGCAGCAACAGCAGATCCTGCACCAGCTTATAGAACAAGGGCACATAAAGCAGGAACAAAAGATTTTGTTGAGATTGAAATTAATGATACTTTTTTAGCCGATTATAAAATTACGGATTTGGGTACGGCATCTAATTTAAAGGGTCAAAAAATTAAAGTTAATTTCTCAGGTGAAATGAATTTTGTAGCATATGGTCTTGATGAAAATGGTGCAGCTACTGTATCTCGTGGAGTAGTGAATATTAGTAATGAAGCAGCTGTACTATTATATGGAGCTACTAATCCTCCTGCTGTTGCATCACCGGTAGCGGAGCTTAAATTATCGGCAGATGTTGCAAGCGGTTTGCTTGTTACTGATAAAGCTTTTTCGGATGGATCACCAACACAATACGATTTTCAAGGTGTTGCTGCAGATGGAACAACGAAGAAAGCAATGACACTAGAGTATAAAGATATTGCAAAACTTCTTTCGATGGATGCTTCGCCTAAAGTGCAGTCACAGTACACGACAACTGAAAAAATTACACAAGACACAGTGATTGATGGTTCCTTTACAATAACGCTTCTTGGCATGACAGATAGCTCAGATGGAACAGAAGTAGATATTAGCAATATTGGTGATACGAGTTTCGCAGTTGAGTATGACACAGATAATGGTAAACTTAGATATGTAGGTGCAGAAGGTTCTACATCCTTTACATTAAATCTTAGTACACTTGGTGGTGAGTTCTCCAATGTTACATTTGATATGTCCAACTCAACCAATGTAGACAACGGCGGAAAGTCAACAATGGAAGGTTTGAGAGATGATGGACGTAAGGTTGGTACTAGAACAGGCGTATCCATCGGAACAGATGGTACTGTTACAATTAACTATAGTAATGGTCAAATGAGAGATATTGCGCAGATTGCAGTAGCAATGTTCGATAACCCAATGGGTCTTCAAAACGAAGGTGATAACTGCTATTCTACAACAGCAAACTCTGGCGGATTTAATGGTGTAGGTGTGGATATTTCAGCCAACGGCGATTATATGACAAGCGGCGTTCTTGAAATGAGTAATGTAGATCTTTCCCAAGAGTTTACGGATATGATTACGACACAAAGAGGTTTCCAGGCAAACAGCCGTATTATTACGGTTTCTGACTCCATTTTGGAGGAACTTGTAAATCTAAAGAGATAATAATATAGCTTATATCTGATATTTGATAAATTCATAAGACGTATGCGAATGATAAGAAACATATATCCAAGGTAAGTATGTTGAGAAGACGTAAGAAGACTGCACAAGGTACATAAGAAGAAAAAAGCCCGTTTGGAATCCGCGGGCTTTTTTTTATGCACACGGGCACGCAAAGGTAGATTGTCATCAAACCAATAAATCGGTTCGCTGACGGGTGCTCGGCGCAACGAGTAACTCGATTGTACGTTTTTTATACTAAGCATCGAAAAGACTGACGCTAAGGAACTGTCACGAAATATGGTAAGTTATTGTTACTTTTCACACCCACGCCAAAGTAGTGGGAATCATGCGCCAAAATGCTTGCACTTTAGCATTTTGTGTGCATCAATTGTTGCAATTCACACCGAATGTTCGTAAATTGTTGCAAAATCTGGCGTTGGTGTGAATTGTAACAAGTTATTTCGTGATAGTTCCTAAGTATAATAAAAGATCTTGCGGTAATGTAGGATATTAGATACAATAAAGAAAAAGGAGGTTATAATAATGAATTCAGCAAGAATATTAGAAGAATCTTATACAATAGAAGATATTTACAATTTGCAACAAGGAGAACGTGCGGAGCTGATAGATGGGCAGATTTACTTTATGGCACCACCGAATACAAGACATCAAAGATTTGTTCATTTTTTGGACAGAATAATTGGCAATTATATTCAAGATAAAAACGGACAATGTGAAGTTTTTCCAGCTCCGTTTGCTGTTTTTCTCAATAAAAATGCTAAGAATTATGTCGAGCCGGATCTCTCTATAATCTGCGATAAGGAGAAAATTACGGATAAAGGCTGTAATGGTGCGCCAGATTGGATTATTGAGGTCGTTTCTCCAGCGAGCCGCCAGATGGATTATTACAAGAAGCTATTTAAATACCGTGCCGCAGGTGTTCGGGAATACTGGGTAATTGACCCCGATAAGCAGATTGTGACAGTTTATAATTTTGAATCTGACCATATGGAAGAATACAGCTTGATGGATAGCATAAAAGTTGGAATTTATGAGGACTTGATAATTGATTTTTCTGCTTTTATGGTCAATGGTGAATAGGAGGATATTGTAGTGGATGCAGCAAAAGTATTAGAAGAATCTTATACAATAGAAGATATTTACAATTTACCACAAGGGAAACGTGCAGAGTTGATTGATGGTGAAATTTATATGATGGCATCTCCCAGCACGATTCATCAAAGGCTTGTTATGGCATTGTCTAATAGGATATATAATTATATTGATAGTAAGCAAGGTTCCTGTGAAGTTTTTCCTTCTCCGTTTGCAGTTTTTCTTAATGCGGATAATGAGATTTACCTTGAGCCGGATATCAGCGTAATTTGTGATAAAAGCAAGATTACGGATGAGGGCTGTAAAGGTGCGCCAGATTGGGTAATTGAGATCGTTTCACAATCAAGCAAACGTATGGATTATTATATTAAATTATTTCGGTATCGTACAGCAGGTGTGAAAGAATATTGGGTTGTAGATCCGGAAAAGAATCATGTTATTGTTTATGATTTCGAGCATGATGAAGTGATGGATTATACTTTTTCGGATAAGGTGAAAGCAGGGATTTATGAGGATTTGGAAATTGATTTTTCAGAGATTCAAATGGAATAGGCAGCAGTGTTAGAAAGGATTGGAAGAAACCAGTCCTTTTTATGTGCGCAGCCCCATGCAGAGAAAGTATGAGGCTTTCGCAATACGCCTTGATTATACAAGATATATTGTAAAATGCAGCACGTTATTGTAATATCTTGTATAGATTTTCCTTATTGCAATAGTCCCGCATGGAGCGCGCGGCGAGTAGTGGAGAAGAACATTCCACTACTCGATTATACGGGACTTTTCAACTTCTGTTCAACCCATATTGTATAAACGGACAAAATGGGCTGTGCAGAAAGGAAAATTTAATCATTTGTGAATATAATGCTTTCTGAATTTAAGCATCAGAACCTCCCATGTACTGGCTTTGAACAAAGCCGCCCATTTGTCATATTGTACTCAACTTTTCCCGTAACAGTTTCATAGGTGATGTTGGATAATAATTTTTTCTTTTTTGTAGTCATAAAGTGGTTTGGAATCCTTTCTGTAAAATTTGATTTTGATGATTAAGGGTATTATAAATCAAAGTATCTGTCTAATCGAAATGTAAAAAATAGTATAAAAAGTTGTTACAATTTTTCTTCCTATTTGATTATAGATATGGACATAAAGCTGTATTCTATATTATAATGAAACCATCGGAATATTACAGTTTCGATTTGCAATACATATCGAATAGATTTGAGGAGAAAATCAATGAGAATTTTATTATTATTAAGGGGTTCCGCAAGCTGCGGCAAATCCACTTGGATTGAAAATAATGGTTTGAAACAATATGCTTTGTCAGCAGATGAAATTCGTCTGCTGTGTCAAAGCCCGGTGATGGAACTTGATGGTTCACAGAGCATTAGCCAGAGCAATGATAAAGTTGTGTGGAAAACGTTGTTTCATATTTTGGAAATCCGTATGCAGCGGGGAGATTTTACCGTGATTGATGCGACAAATTCCAAAACGTCGGAGATGAACCGATATAAGGAGTTGTGTATTGCGTATCGGTATCGTATTTATTGTGTGGACTTTACGGATATTCCCGCAGAGGAAGTAAAGCGCAGAAATGCACAGCGTGAGCCGTTGAAAAGAGTACCGGAGGCGGTGATTGACAGAATGTATTCACGCTTTGCAACGCAGCGAATCCCGTCGGGAATACAAGTGATTCGTCCCGATGAGCTGGATACTATTTGGCTAAAGCTGTTTGATTTTTCGCAATATAAAAGAGTACATCATATCGGGGATGTGCATGGATGTTATACGGCGCTGCAAAAATATTTGTCTGATAACGGTGGGATTCAAGAGGATGAAATGTACATATTTGTTGGCGATTATATCGACCGTGGTTTAGAAAATGTGGAAGTTGTGCAGTTTTTAATATCGCTGATGGGTCGGAAAAATGTACTGATGTTAGAAGGCAATCATGAGAAATGGCTGTGGCTTTGGGCAAATGATAGAGCAACAAATTCTAAGGAGTTTGAGCTGGTGACAAAGCCAGCATTAGAAGCGGCGGGAATTAGCAAGAAGGATGTACGGCAGTTATATCGGCGGTTTGGTCAGTGCGCATATTATCGTTATGGTGAAAATATTTATCTTGTTACACACGCAGGGCTTAGCACGATTCCAAAGAATTTGTCATTCGTTGCCACAGAGCAGATGATAAAGGGCGTTGGCAATTACAATGATTTTGAGAAAATGGCAGAGGTGTTTTTTGATACAACGCCGGATAACTGTTATCAAATTCATGGGCATAGGAATACAAAGCAGCTTCCGATAATGGTGAATGACAGGGTGTTCAATCTTGAAGGGCAGGTAGAATTTGGCGGCTGTCTGCGTTGTGTTCAAGTTGACAAGGAAGGGATTCATTTTCAGGAAATTAAAAATGAGGTGTTTCATGCGCCGGAGCTGCCCAAACGGGAGGAATGCAATATTTCTGTGGAAGAAACCATAGCGGTATTGCGTCAGAACCATTATATTCAAGAAAAGAAATTCGGCGAAATCTCGTCGTTTAATTTTACGGATAAGGCGTTTTTTGACAGGATTTGGGATGAGCAGACAACGAGGGCGCGCGGATTGTACCTTGATACGGTGAAAAATAAGGTTGCGGCGCGGGCATATGATAAGTTTTTTAATGTAAATGAGCGGGAGGAAACGCGCTTTGAGATGCTGCAGCATCAATTGCAGTTTCCTGTAACAGCGTATATCAAGGAAAATGGATTTCTGGGAATTGTCAGCTATCAAGAGTATCAAGATGATTTGCTGATTACCAGCAAATCGACAATAAACAGCCAGTTTGCACAATGGTTTCGTGAAATGCTCTATCAGCAGGTTTCGGCTGAAAATATCTTAAAATTAAAGGAATATATTAAGGAACATAACGTTTCGTTTGTATTTGAATGTGTTGATATGGAGCACGATCCGCATATTATTGCGTATCCAGAAAGCAGGCTGGTTTTGCTGGATATTGTCCGTAATCAGATGCATTTTGATAAATATGAATATGAAGAAATGTGTTATGTGGCGAATCGTTTTGGTATGATTCCCAAGGAGAAAGCATTTGAATTGGCGAATTGGCAGGAGTTTTACGATTGGTATTATGAAGTGCAGGAGGAAGATTATGAATATCAGGGACACAAAATCGAGGGATTTGTTATTGAGGATAGTACAGGTTATATGACAAAGTTGAAACTGCATTATTATAATTTCTGGAAATTGATGCGCAGTGTATCACATGAAACCGTGCGAAAAGGATATATAAGAAAAACGTCAGTTCTAACAACGCCGACAGCAAACGCATATTATGCTTGGATAAAAAAGCTGCGGGAGCAGAAAAATGAGAACGAAATTCCTAAGGATATCTGCACATTGAGAAAAATGTTTTATCAGGATAAGACAGCGTATAACAATGGAGGAGGAATACATGGAAACGCACAATAAAATTGACACAGTAATTTTTGACCTTGATGGTACATTATTATATACATTAGAAGACCTGACAGATGCAACAAATTATGCGCTTGCTGCCTGTGGTATGCCGTTAAGAGCACTGGATGAAGTCAGGCAATTTGTAGGTAATGGTATTCGGAACTTAATGCGCAGGGCAGTACCGGACGGGGAAGATAATCCAAGGTTTGAGGAGGCTTTTACTGTTTTTCGAGGATATTATCAAGATCATTGCAACGATAAGACAAGGGCATATGAAGGGGTACAGGCACTATTGGCACAGTTAAAAGAACAGGGATATGCGCTTGCAATTGTTTCCAATAAAGTCGATGCTGCTGTGAAAGCATTGCGGGACAAATACTTTAAGGAGGTATCTGTAGCGATTGGCGACCGAGAGGGTATGGCACGGAAACCAGCGCCGGACAGTGTAGAATTGGCATTGCGAGAGTTGGGAAAACAGAAGGAACAGGCAGTTTATATTGGTGATTCTGATGTGGATTTGCAGACTGCTGTAAATGCAGGACTTCCGTGTATCAGCGTATTGTGGGGATTTCGGGATAAAGCATTTTTGGTGGAGCATGGTGCGTCTATTTTTGCCAAAAGCCCAAGGGAAGTGATAGATCAAATTCAAAACATAAAGGATAGTAATAAAAAGATAGTAATAAAAAGATAGTAATAAAAAGGTCATAATATAAACATAGCAGGAAAACAGTAGAGGGGTTTCTTATGAAACTTTATGATAAAAAGCAGATTGACTGGAACAGTCTTCTTTTCAGCAATCGCGCATTGTTTCTTTTGTTGGTTCCGATTGTTGTGGAGCAATTATTAAATTCCTTTATGGGAATGGTAGATACGATGATGGTGTCTACGGTTGGGAGCGAGGCAATTTCAGCGGTTTCTTTGGTGGACGCTATCAATAATTTGGTAATTCAAGTATTTTCTGCAATGGCAACAGGTGCGGCGATTATCTGTTCCCAATACCTTGGTAGTGGCAACGAGAAGCAGTGCAATAAAGCAGCAAATCAGGTAGTGCTTACAGTTTTTGTAATTTCAGCAGTACTTACGGCAGTATGTCTGATTGGAAGTGAGGGGCTGCTGCGGCTGATTTTTGGTGCAGTTGAGGAATCGGTAATGGAAGATTCACTTGTCTATTTTCTGATTACGGTGATGTCGTATCCATTTCTGGCACTGTTTAATGCAGGTGCAGCATTTTACCGTGCTGGAGGGGACTCACGATTTCCTATGGAAGTGTCTGTTATTTCTAATATTTTAAATATTGCTGGCAACGCTGTGTTAATTTATGGTTTGCAGTGGGGTGTAGCAGGTGCGGCAATTGCGACGCTGATATCCAGAATTTTTTGCACAATCGTAGTATTTTACTGCCTAAGAAAACCGCGTCAGAAAATTGTAGTGCGGGATTATTTGCAAATCCGTCCAGATATGCCGCTAATTATGAAAATAATGGCAATCGGTATTCCCTCTGGTATTGAGAATGGTATGTTTCAATTTGGAAAGCTTGCCATACAGTCAACGGTTTCGACAATGGGGACAGCGGCAATTGCGGCGCAGGCAATGACCAATATCCTTGAAAATGTGAATGGAATTTTTGGTATTGGTGTCGGTATCGGATTAATGACGGTTGTAGGTCAGTGTATCGGCGCTGGACGGAAGGAGGAAGCAAAGTATTATATTGTGAAGCTGACAAGTATTGCATGGGTTGGGATTTTGTGTTCCTGCCTTTTGGTTCTTGCGATAACAAAACCTGTTACATGGCTTGCTGGAATGGAGTCAGAATCAGCGGCGCTGTGCTTTGAAATGATGGTTGCCATTACGATTGTAAAGCCGCTGGTATGGGTTGGATCATTTGTAATCGGGTATGGGCTGCGTGCTGCGGGAGATGTGAGGTTTTCTATGATCGTTTCAACCATTACAATGTGGTGCTGTCGGGTTGCACTGTGTATTTACCTTGTAAAAGTATTTCATTTTGGTCCAATGGTGGTATGGATTGGTATGTTTGCAGATTGGACAATACGAGGAATACTGTTTTCTGGAAGATTTGTTAGTGGGAAATGGCTGAAAAGTAAGGTATGTTGACGAACGTTAAGATTTTCCAATTTCTGCACAGCCCATGTTGTATAAGCGGACAATATGTGTTGTGCGGGAAGGAAAATCTAATCGCTCGTGAGTATAGCAGAATAAAAAATATTGAAAGAAAAATATGTTATGGTAGAGAATGATTGATACGTATGCAGGGTATCAATATAATAATTGCTGTTATTTCGGGTTAGAAAGTTGACTGCTGTCGCGCATAAGCGTATCAAATTGTTTCGCAAGCCTGCGGTTTTTGGGGATAATTGTCAGCCATATAGTAACGCCTGCATGAAGCGCAAATCCTATATACAGCAGAATATCCGATATAGCAGCCAGTGGAACGCTTTGAAAAAGAGATAGATGTACTTCTATCAGCATATTCAATGAAGTAAAATTTTGAAGATGCCTGAAAAGCGTATTCAATAAACTAAAAAGCAGTATATACAAAAAGTATACATTTTGGGCTTTGACCCGCATACAAAAAAACAGGATAAAAAAGTATGTAAAATATCCAATACAATTTGCTCCAATCAATAGAAATAGATTGGAGTTTCCATTTTGAACTAACAAAATAATATTGATAATGCGAGCAATCAGCATAAAGGACATTAGGAAACACATCCATTTGTTTTTGGCAAGGTCTAGTTTCTGAATTTCAGGATATTCACGGAAAATGGTTTCCCGCATTTGCTGATTTTTGGTATATTGTTCGTAGCGGTCATCTGTACGCATATTTTGCCTCCTAATTAAAAACGTTCAATATATAATATATACTGACGAACGTTAAGATTCTCTAATTCCTTCACAGATCATATTGCATAAGAACTCCATATACGCTATGCAGAAAAGAATATGGAACCGCTTGTCAGTATCAATAAAAATTTTGTCTAGTATATCACATTACAATTGATATATCAATAATAAATTGCAACTTCATAATAGTATCTATACGAATTCCCTATTTTATGCTATAATTCGACATATAGGAAATTGTATTTCGTTTCATATGTTTTTGGATAAATCTGTGCTGAAGAATTGCAGAGAAATTGTTACAAATCGGCAAAGCTGAGTTGTAATGAGAAATCGAATCGTTTGTGAGCACAATATCAAAAACAAAAAATTAATAAGTCGTGCAGTGAAATGCAGCGCAGAAAAGAGGGGAAAATGGTAAAACTTATTATTGCAGGAACAATTTTTATTTTGATTATTGTACTGTTTGCTATTGGGTATGTCAAAGCGCCGCCTGATATGGCGTTTATTATTTCCGGCATTAAGAAAAAGTCAAAAATTGTAATTGGTAAGGCAAGTATTCGGATTCCGTTTTTTGAACGTTTGGATAAGCTGAATTTAAGACTGATACCGATTGACGTCAAGACGAGCAATGCCGTGCCGACAGCGGATTATATCAATATTAATGTAGACGCGACAGTCAATGTAAAAATCAGCAGTAATCCGGAAACCTTACGGCTTGCAGCAGAGAATTTCTTAAATAAAAATGCCGAGTATATTGCCAGTGTAGCACGGGAGGTACTAGAGGGTAATGTGCGTGAAATTGTGGGAAAAATGAAGCTGGAAGAAATGGTATCTGACCGTCAGAAATTCGCTACGCTGGTGAAAGAAAATGCAGAGCCTGATTTGGCAGCGATGGGATTGGATATTATTAGTTTTAATGTACAGAATTTCGTGGATGCAAATGAAGTCATTGAAAACCTTGGTATTGACAATATTGTTAAGATTAAAAAGGCGGCGGCGATTGCAAGGGCAGAAAGTGAACGTGATATAAAAGTAGCACAGGCTTCCGCTGACAAGGAATCCAATGATGCTGCTGTTGCGGCACAGACGGAGATTGCAAAAAAGCAGAATGAACTAGCAATTAAGAAGTCTGAATTGCAGATGGAGGCGGATACCAAAAAGGCAATGGCGGATGCGGCATATGAAATTCAGAAAGAGGAACAGCGTAAAACAATTGAGATTACGACAGCGAATGCGGATATTGCCAAGCAGGAACGTGAGATTGAGTTAAAGCAGAAGCAGGTCGCTGTAAGAGAACGTGCACTGGAAGCAGAGGTAAAAAAGCAGGCAGAAGCAGATAAATACGCGGCACAGCAGAAAGCAGATGCAGCGTTGTATCAGCGGCAAAAAGAAGCAGAAGCACAGCAGTTTGAAGCACAGCGGGAAGCAGAGGCAAGAAAGGCACAGGCAGAAGCGGATCGATTTTCAAGAGAGCAGGAAGCACAAGGTGTTCGGGCATTTGGTGAGGCGGAAGCGGCAGCAATTAAAGCAAAGGGGCTTGCGGAAGCGGAATCCATTCAGGCAAAAGGGCTTGCGGAAGCAGAAGCTATGGAGAAAAAAGCAGAAGCTTATGCGAAGTATAATAAGGCGGCAGTTGCGGAAATGATGATTAAGGTGCTGCCCGATATCGCAGGGAAAATTGCGGAACCATTATCACAGATTGACAAAATTACGATTATTGGTGGAAATGGCGATGCAAACGGTGTAGAACAGGTCGCAGGCAATGTTCCGGCAGTGATGGCAAAATTATTTGAGTCTATGAAAGAAACGACAGGAATCGACTTGTCAAGTATTATTAACGCAGAGTCTTATGATGCAAAAGTAAATCGTAATATTACGGTAAATGGACTTGACGGTGTTTCACTTACAGTTGCGCAGAGACCGGAAAACGAAGATTTATCAGAAAAAGAATAAAATAGGAAAAGAGTGAAAGAATTTGACAAAACTTTTACAGTAGGTTGTGTCTTGGAAAGGAATGGGGAAAAATATGGATAATAAAGCAATGTATCGTCTAAGTTATGGTGTTTTTATGCTGTCAACAAAGGCGGGAGAAAAAGTAAATGGTTGTATTACCAACACTTGTATGCAGGTGGCAAACAGCCCGACAAGAGTAGCAATATCCGTTTTAAATAGCAATTATACCTGTGATTTAATTAAGGAAAGCGGTATTTTTACACTGAGTATGCTTGACCAAACGGTAACGTTTGAAACCATTTCACATTTTGGATTCCAGTCGGGAAGAAACGTGGATAAATTTGCAAATATGACACCGCCCATAGACAGCCGTGGAATCCCTTATATGGGCTGGCAGGCGTGTGCGGTATTGCACTGCAAGGTGGTAAGCAGTCAGGATTTGGGAAGCCATACGCTGTTTATTGCGGAAGTGGAGGATGCGCAGGTATTAAGCGATAAGGAACCGCTTACGTATGCAGATTACCAAAGCAAGGTAAAACCGAAACCGCAGAAAGCAGAAAGCGATAAAAAAATTGTTGGCTGGCGCTGCAAAATCTGCAATTATGTATATAATGGAAGCGAGCTTCCGGCAGAATTTACCTGCCCGACCTGTGGACACGGCGCAGACGATTTTGAACCAATTTATGCATAATCTAAAATAAAAATTAGAATATGACAGACTGCTGTCAGGTTTAAACTGTTATACTGTTTTTATAAACATTCCTAATAGAATCTGAAATGCAAAAGAAGAATTAAGAATATTGCAAGACAGGTATTATAGTAGGAAGGTTTAAAATATTGCTAAGCGGCAGATATCAAATAATATTGATATCGGAAAGGAAGAAAAAATGGAAAATATGGAGTTAAAAATTTGTCAAAGCTGCGGAATGCCAATGCAGGAGGAACAGTACGGAACCAATCAGGACGGCAGTAAAAATGATATGTATTGCTGTTATTGTTACAAAGACGGCGCTTTTGAGCAGGATTGTACAATGGAGCAGATGGCAGACTTCTGTGCACCATTTGAGGTAGAAGGCGGCAGAAGTAAAACCATAGAGGAAGCCAAAACGGCATTGATGGCATATTTCCCCACATTACAGCGCTGGAAAGCATAAGGAACTGAAAAGAAAAACTTTACACAGATTCTGGTTATTGGTATAATAAGGTTATCTTATCAGCAATGATTTTGGAAGTGGGGTGATGATATGCCAACAAATGCAGAAATTGTTGAAAGTTTAGCACGCAAGTTAGAACGAGTACGGATTTTAAATGATTTGAAGGAATGCAGCACGCTTGAAGATTTTCAAGAACTTGTTAAAAAATATGAGGCTTTGTGTAACAACGATAAAGCATAAATAAAGAATAATCATTTAGTTTGCAGCATTATATCGACAAAGAATAGGAAAAAAGGCAGAGAGCATTTAAAAAATAGAAAAGCTTTCTGCCTTTTTTCTAAAATACGCTAAACAATTTTTGATATCGACCGATATATATTATGTAACTTAGGAAAAAGTATCACTAATGAGTGAAAAATTGAGTTGAGATTCTATATATACTCACAAGCGATTAATTTTACTATATCACGCAATATAATTACGCTTGTGGGGCGGCATTATTGGCAAATTTAGGTATTGGCCAGTGTAAATTAAAATATGTCAGCAAGCATGATAAATATGCGACAGACAAGAACGGGGGGGGAACTTTCTATGAATATCCGCAGTACAAGAAGTAATCTTGCAAGAGCAAGAATGATAAGATCTGCTAGAAGAAGCCGTGGAAGCAGGTTGTATTCGAGAAACAACAGTGCATCGACAAACAATACAAATAAGGTAAATTCCAGCAGCAGCACAACGAAGTCAAAGCAGATTGCGTTGTATGAGAAGGTGGAGAAATCCGCAAATGCAGTAACAAACAGCATTAAAAATATGCTAGAGATTGCGAAGAAGACAGAAATTACTGATAAAGACAAACAGAAAATGATTTCTGAGGTAAAAGATTTTGTAGCTAATTACAATAACGTACATTCTGCATCAAACGAGGCGGCAGGCGGTTCAGATCCATATTTTGAAGTCCAAGTGGGAAAGGTTACGACAGAATATAAGGCAGGACTAGAAAAAATAGGTATTACTATTTCAAAGAGTGGAGAGCTTACTGTAGACAGCAAGAAATTAGAAGCGGCTGATTTTGAAGATATTAAGTCTGTTTTCTGCAAAGAAGAGGGCTATGGAACCGAGATCAGCGAGCGCTTTTCCGCAATTCAGGAATCTGCAGCATCAACGGTTAACTTATTGGATAGGCTCTATGGTACCTCAACATACAATAAATATGGAAATACCTCATATTATGGCGGAAATTATGGTAGCTACGGAGATTATGACAATACATATGGTGGTTCCATTTACAATGGTAAATATTACGGAAACTATAATAGTTGGGGCTGAAGATAATGACATGTAAAAGTTGGTGTTATTGACAAACTTTACTGGTTGCCCGTATAAATAATAAAGTGCTTACAAATAATCATCTAATATATTCCAATATTCGAGCAGGGGAGTGTTTTCTCTCCTGCTCGTTGTTTATAGTTCCTATCTGTGGCTTCCTTTTTTGGCTTTTTTTTCTTCTTTGTCTTTATACATAATTTTATCGGCGCGGTTATAGGTATCCTCCAATGTTTTGTCTACTTCAGCGGCATAGACTGCACAGCCGTAGGCAATTTGCATTCGGAACTCTTTATTGGCACGGTTGCAGGCATCTACGCTAGACTCCAGCATTGCCATATATTGTTTCATGTCAATATGGGAAGAGTTTTCTATAATTGCCACAAATTCGTCGCCGCCTACACGGTAGCATTTGCCGATACCATCGAAAATTTCCCGAATAATATTGGAACAACTTGTAATATAGCGGTCACCAGAGCTATGCCCAAATGTATCGTTAATATATTTTAAATTATTTAAGTCAAAGTCAACAATAGTTACGTCCTCTGGTGTTTCTGAGAATTTTGCAAAATCAACATTAAAGCAGGTGCGGTTGTTCATGCCAGTCATTTGATCGGTGTAAGCAAGCTGCTGGTAATCGCTTGCTTTCTGCCCCATCTGCATTAAGGAAGCAGATTCTTTGGTGGAGGAAATGCCAAGCACAATAATATAAGAAAGGAAGCCGAAGCGACCGAATGTATTACCATCCCAAGTCCCTAAATAATATCCCATAATATCCAATAACAGCGTAATACCGCAGATAACAATGCAGGCTAAATGGATTTTCACAAGATCTGTCTGTATGCCATTGCGAAACAGCATAAAGGAATTATAAAAAATAATGGCAACCAAAATCCCCATCATAACGTGTGTTGTCCATAATGTTTCCCGCAGATCGGCGACCCCTGCAAATTGCAATATAAGACAGCACACAATTTGACAGAGGTTCATTTTAAAGAATGTGTCCCAAATCGGGTTGTTGTCCTCATAAAATGTTTTGACAAAGGAAGCAAAGGGCAGCGGCAGCATCATTAGGGATAAAAATGCGATATAGGAACTAACAATATTGTTTTTCAATAGCAGCAATGTAACAGGACATTCATTGATTGACCATATGGAAAGCGCAATCGCAAAGATGCCTAGATGAAACAGCTTGCTTGTAGTGACAACACTTTTGGAAAGTGCAAGGTAATATACCACCATACCCGCTCCTAAGAAAAACATTACAATACATAGCACAAAGGGCATTAAGCTTGCACCGCAGATATAGGAGGCGATAGAGTAGTGATTCCCCAACAGGAAATTTGGTATAGCTTTTAAATACTCTTTATAGGGAGAGCTAATTTCAATCCGAATATTGTTTATGCCGTTTTTGGGAAGCTGTACAAAATTCCAGCTATAGCCAGGTGACAACGAAAATGGATTGATATTTTGTGTCGGATACTGATAAATAAGCTGTTCGTTCTCATAAACCAAGATAGTTTGGTGAATAGAATGAAAGGCAAGTAGATTTCCCGCAATTGCGTTAGTGTCTATAGTACCAGTAAGATTGGTTTTGGTATATGTAATATTTTGATTATAGTCCTTCCATATTGTGACTGCGTATGGGGAATCCATCTGCTTGACGTCGGTGGTCTTATCATAGAAGAATAGGCAGATAAAAAAGATTGCAAAAGCAAAAACCAGTGTGAGGTATATTACGAGATATTTTGTTTTAATCCCAAGTTTCATTGCGCGCACTCCTTAACGGATTTTAACTAAAAGCAACTGTTTTTGCATAGAAAAACTGTTACAAATAAATAGTAATTAATTAGTAATGAATCTATTATAACATTATTTACATATTTAATCTATTTTTATTTGAAAATTTTTATAATATTTCCAAAATAAGGTTCACGGATTGAGAATTTTACTGTATGATATAAATTATACTGCTTAACAGTTAAAATTTCCGAGTAACCTGATTATATAACGCCAGCCATATGCGTTTAACCAGTGTAGTACGGTATAATCTGGCATTATGTAGTATCACTTTAAAAATATATACTGTACGGCAAATTTCCTTTGTGTGGCTGTGTGTATAAATTGTACAGATAGGAGTGGATATAAATGAATTATGGTTTTGATAAGAAAAAACTAAAACAAATCAAAGAATTAATATTATTTTTTGCAGTAATTGTTTTGGCGCTTTTGTGCCGTAAAGAGGTGGGAAATGCGATCGTTATTATGATTTCTATACTAAGACCGTTTTTATATGGTGGTGTAATCGCATTTGTGCTGAATCTTCCGTTAAATATTATTGAGAAAAAAATGCTGAAAAACTGGAATGGAAAAAACGCTGACAAAATGAAACGTCCGGTCAGTGTAGTATTAAGCATTTTGTTTGTAATTTTAATCTTGGTAATTGTGGTGAGTGCAGTGGTACCACAGCTTACAAAGACAGTAGTGGAACTGGGTAATAAAATTCCTGTTTTTGCGGAGAATGCAGGTGTCTGGCTGGAAGGGTTTGCGGCAGAATATCCGCAGTTACAGGGATATGTGGCAGAGTTGGAAACGCTGGCAGTTGATTGGGACAGCCTTGTTGCGTATATTGTGGAATTTTTGAAAAACGGCGTTTCGGATATGGTGCTTTCTACTGTTACGGTTGCCGGAAATATTATTGGCGCATTTTTGAATTTCTTTATTGGGTTTGTTTTTGCTATCTATATTTTATCGGGTAAAGAGAAACTGGAAAATCAAGGGCGGCGTATATTGTCAGCCTATCTTCCGGAAAAGCGTAAAACAGAGGCAGAAAAGGTGCTTCATTTACTATATGTCAATTTTTCAAATTTTGTTTCGGGACAGTGTCTTGAGGCAGTGATTTTAGGTGGAATGTTTGTGGTATCTATGACAATTTTCCAGCTTCCGTATGCAATGATGGTAGGGGTGCTTATTGCGTTTACGGCTTTAATTCCAATTGTTGGCGCTTTTATCGGATGTTTTGTTGGGGCATTTTTAATTTTTGTAGATAATCCAATCCGTGCGGTAGTGTTTGTTGTGCTGTTTTTGGTGCTGCAGCAGATAGAGGGCAATTTAATTTATCCCAAAGTAGTCGGCAATAAGGTAGGTTTGCCTGCAATATGGGTGTTAGCGGCAGTCAGCATTGGTGGCAGTCTTTTTGGAATACCGGGAATGTTGTTTTTTATACCGCTGGTTTCAACAGTATATATCTTAATAAGGGACAGCGTAAATGAACGAAACAGACAAAAAGAAAAGACGGGAAAGAAAGAATCAAAAACAGCACCGCCTAGAAGAAATTATCGGATGCAAAACGACAGCAATTATCAAAACAGGAACCGTCGTACAAATAGAAACAATAATTCGTGAGCGAAAATAAGCGAAATTTAACAGGAATGGATATTGAAATAATAAAGCAAATAGTATATAATATAAATAATTCGATATTAAAAATTGTTGGAAATAACCAAAGCGGCTTGTGAGGAAAGGGTGAATTATTGTGAAATATCAGAAAGTAAAAAGGAAATTATTGGCAACTATGCTGTCTGTTCCGGTTTTCGTTATCACATTGGCAGGATGCAGTAGTTCGCAGACAGAAGAAACAGCTGCTAATACCGGCGCAGATCAGACTGACGAAGCGCAGGATAGCAGCAGTGAAGAATTGGAATCCGGCAAAGTAACACTGCGTGTCTGGGCAGAAGAAGCGAATTTTGAAGCAATGAATATAATGATTGACAATTTTAAAAAGGAATATGCAGGACAAGCAGATTTTGATATTATTTTAGAGGCGTCAGGTGATGCGGATACTCGTACAAATGTACTTGGTGATATTCACAATGCAGCAGATGTATTTTCTATGCCGGATGATCAATTATACAGTTTAATTGCAGGCGGCGCGATTTCTCCGGTAGTCAATCAAGCAGAAGTTAAGAATGCGAATATTGAAGAAGCGGTAAGTGCAGCATCATATAAGGATACTCTTTACGCCTATCCTTATGCGGCGGATAACGGTTACTTCTTATATTATGATAAAAGGTATTTGTCAGAATCGGATGTACAGACAATGGATGGCATTTTGGCAGTTGCTGCAGCCAATGAAAAGAAAATTTCTATGGAATTAAATTCTGGATGGTATCTGTATTCTTTCTTTGGCAATACAGGGCTGGAATTTGGAATAAATGATGATGGAGTTACCAATTATTGTAATTGGAATGCAACGGAGGGTACAATTAAAGGCGTTGATGTAGCACAGGCATTGTTGGATATTACGTTGAATCCGGGATTTGTGGCACAGCCTGACGGGCTTTTTATGGAAGGTGTGAGATCCGGTGAAATTATTGCGGGCGTAAGTGGTGTTTGGAATGCAGTTGGTATTCAGGAAGAATGGGGTGCAAATTATGGTGCGTGCAAACTACCGACGTACACTTGCAACGGGCAGCAGATTCAGATGTCTTCCTTTACAGGTTATAAAATGTTTGCGGTAAATACCTATTCTAAACATTTGGGATGGGCGCATAAACTTGCAGACTGGATGACAAACGAACAGAGCCAGCAGATTCGGTTTGAAATGCGCAGTACAGGGCCGAGCAATAAAGTGGCGGCGGCATCGGATGAAGTAGCGAAAGTACCAGCAATTGGAGCGATTATTGATCAGTCCCAATTTGGTACATTACAAAGGGTTGGAAATAGTTATTGGAATGCATGCACAAATTTTGCAGATACCATAGCAGCAGGAAATCCAGAGAATATGCCGCTGCAGGATTTGGTTGATCGATTGGCAAATGGTATTGCGGCTTCAACAGTGCAATAAGGGGGAGAAAGCTATGAACAAGAAAAGACGTATTAGCATAAAAATAATTCTTTTAATTCCCGTGTTTGTTCTTGGTATCGTGGCGATTATATCCAATGTGCAGGCGATATCCAATATCGGCATGGTAAATGAAACGGCAGTGGAAATTGCAAGCGATCATATGGTAAATATTTCAGAGTTAAGCGACATTCAGAAAACAACACAAGCTGTACATAAATTAGCGCTTTCCCATATTATTGCCATCGATCTGGATACTTTGATAGAGATCGTCGGGCAAGTCAATGCACAGGAAGCAGTGCTTGAGGGGTATTTTGAAGAGTACGGAGAAAGTCTTCAGGAAATGGACAGCGCAGCATTTGATCAGTTGGTTGCTAATTATACAGATATGAAATATGAGATTGAAAATCTGCTTGCCTTTAGTGGTAATAACGAGAAAGAAACGGCTTTTGCGCTTGCAAATGGATTGATTAAACAGTACAGCGATGGAATGCAGAACGAAATCGACATTATGGTAGAGAAGGCAAGAAGCAGTGCAAGTGTGGCAAGTGAACAACTGACAACGGCTTATAATGCAGCACTAAGGCGCAATGTAATGTTTATTGGTGTGTGCGTATTGGCAATATTAATGACTTTCTATTCTGTATTTATATTAGTAATCCGCAAGCTGACCATTACAAACCATCAAATTCATGATATAATTGAAGGAATTGATAAGAAAGAGGGCGATTTGACAAAGCGTATTAGTATTTTGTCAAATGATGAGATTGCAGACCTTGGCAATGGTATTAATATCTTTATGGAAAAATTACAGGGAATTATGAAGATGATTATAGCAAATTCCCAGAAACTGGAAAAAGTTGTTGACGAGGTACAGCAAAGTGTTAGAACCTCCAATGATAGTGCTTCCGATTTGTCCGCTGTGACACAAGAACTTTCAGCTACCATGCAGGAAGTTGGCCATTCGGCAGGCGTTATTAATCAAAATGCAGATTCTGTCCGCAGCGAAACAGAAATGATTGCGGAACGGTCAAGCAGCATTAATGATTACTCCAAGCAGATGAAAGAAAATGCTGATAAAATGGAGTCCAATGCGCGGCAGAATATGGAAGAAACCAGTGTTAAGGTAGATGAGATTTTAACAGAGCTAAATCAAGCAATTGAGGACAGTAAGAGCGTGGAGCAAGTAAACGGACTGACAAATGATATCTTAAATATTTCCAGCCAGACCAATCTGCTTGCGTTAAATGCTTCGATAGAGGCTGCAAGAGCAGGCGAAGCAGGAAAAGGATTTGCAGTGGTTGCAGATGAAATCCGGCAGTTAGCAGCTTCCAGCCGAAATACAGCAAACCGTATCCAAGAGATTAATGGTATTGTTACCAATGCAGTACATAATTTGGCAGGAAATGCAAATAATCTGGTTGAGTATATGACGGAAGCGATTTTGCCTGAATTTAAAAATTTCGTGGATAGTGGTGTACAGTATCGCAAAAATGCAGCATATATTGAGTCGGTAATGGATGAGTTTAACACGAAGACAGATGCATTAAAACGCGCAGTAGATGAGATTGCTGGCTCTATCGGCACGATTACTGATGCGATTGAGGAGGGTGCAAGAGGTGTAGCAGGCGCAGCGGAGAGTACGCAGATGCTTGTTGAGGATATGGATAATATTAGCAGCCGTATGGAAGAGAACCAGCAGATTGCCGGGGCACTTCAGAAAGAAACGGATGTATTTAAGAATTTTTAATACTGCTGTTTGCGTAATAGAAAACAGTTTATTAGGCGCAGGCTTTATGCATTCATAAGGCTTGTGCCTTTGTGTGCACATAGATGTTATTTATGGTAACAGTTTAGGCAGGTCTGCGCATTTACTGCGCTGACCGTAATAAAATGTAGTGGTTGGAGGTATCCAGCCCATCACGAAGCGATTTCCAATGGCTGGATACGTAACAGTTCAATGGGTTATCTGAACTGTTGCTATTTATGCGCGGCGAGTAGAGATAGATAAAGTTTAATTGGCGATAGAATAGGAGCACGGGATATGGGGAAATGTATTATAATGGGCGCAGGCGAATTTTGTAATGAGCAGATTATTGACAAAAAAAGTTTGACATTGGACAAGGAGGATTTTTGCATTGCCGCAGATGGCGGTTTTGCCTATTTGCAAGCGATTGGAATTACGCCGCATTTGCTGATCGGTGATATGGATTCCTTAGAAATACGATTGCCGGAAGAAAATGATACCATTTCCAGTCGTTCTTTAGCAATAAAAAAGCTTCCAGTAGAAAAAGATGATACGGATATGCTTGCGGCAGTCAAAGAGGGACTTGCAAGAGGATATCAAGAATTTGCATTATATGGTGCGCTTGGTGGAAGAATGGATCATACGTTTGCGAATATTCAGTGCCTGCATTATTTGCTCAATAGAGGTGCACGTGGCGTTTTGTATGGTATTGGCATTCAGATTTTGCTGCTGCAAAGGGGAAGTATTGTATTTCCAGCATCAATGTATCGGGAAAACCGCAGAATTTCAGTTTTTGCCTATGGCGGCGACGCATGTGGCGTTACAGAACAGGGACTAAAATATACGTTGGATAAAGCTTGTCTGAAGCAGGAATTTCCGATAGGGGTAAGCAATGAGTTTACAAATCAGGAGAGCACAATTACAGTTGAGGAGGGAATGTTATTAATATGTGTGGAAGATTTTTTATAGCGGATAGTACCAGTAAGAATGGAATACGCGATATTGTGCCGACCGATTTGGCTTGGATTGTTTGTAATGCGTCTTACCACAAAATTAGGGCAAAATGGGGATATTATGGCAGAAATGAAAAGCATCTCATTATTAATGCAAGGGCGGAGAGTGTTCGCCAGAAACCGCTGTTTGGTCGGGATTATAGTAATAGAAGATGTGTAGTTCCGGCAAAAGGATTTTACGAGTGGGACGGCGATCGAAACCGTTATTTATTTTATGATGGTGATGGGGAGGAGGAATTGTATCTTGCGGGAATCCACAATGGACTGCCAGTAGAAAATACGGATGCAGCGAGCCTGTTTACCATATTGACAGTGGAGGCAAACGAGCAGATGCGTGAAGTGCATTCTCGTATGCCAGTTCTTATAAAAAGGAAAGAATTTGCTCGTTGGTTTGGTACTGTGGAAACGGCAGACGAGCTGCTTTTAGAAAAAATAGAAGGAAAACAGTGTTTAATGAAAAAAAGGGACTTGGAAACAGAGCAGAAAAACGGTAAAATAGATGTATACGTACAGCAGACTTTAATGGACTACTTAGGAGGCGGTCTGACGGAGGTGTAACAGTGGCTTATACAGTTTCAACTTGGTTTTTCTTCTTTTATTTTTACTGCTTTTTGGGCTGGGTATGGGAAACTTGCTATGTGTCGGTATGTCAGGGAAAATGGGTAAACAGAGGATTTATGCACGGCCCTTTTTTGCCAATATACGGTTCCGGTGCAATTGTAGTGCTTTGGTTTACGCTGCCGTTTCGGACAAAGGCGGTTTTCGTTTTTTTTGCAGGAATGTTTAGTGCGACCGTGTTAGAGTATCTTACAGGAGCAGCAATGGAACGTATTTTTCATGTGCGGTATTGGGATTATAGTGATAAACCTTTGAATGTAAATGGGCATATTTGTGCGTCTTCATCGTTGGCTTGGGGTGTATTTTCTGTACTTTTAACAATGTATGGTCATAGTGTAATAGAGCGCGGTGTGCTGCGCATGAACACCAATCTTTTGGAGTTTATTGTGCTGGCACTTACTGTTTACATATCTGTGGATATGTCGGCAAGCGTGCGTGAGGCACTGAACTTAAAGGAAATTTTGCTCAGCCTGGAGCAAAACAGCGCAGAATTTCGCCATATTCAGAAGCACTTTGAGGTACTTTCCGCTTTTTATGGCAGCAGTATTAAAGAAAAATCGGAAGCAGGATTAAGGAAAATCAATTCGGCTATCGGAACAGGAAAAGAAATGTATGGCAGGATTGGTGCCAGTTCCAGAGAGCGATTTCAGGAAAAGCTTGAGAACAAGAGGAAACGGAAGGAATATACAGGTATACGTTCCTTGCTAAGACGTAATCCATGTGCAACTTCCAAAATGCACAAACAAGCGTTTGATAATTTCCAGGAATTTATTAGGAATTGTAAATAAATAACTTGTTAATTTGACGCTGTATAAATGTTGCGCTGCAAAGAAGATAATCGCAGGCGCAGCGGGCTGCGTCAAGATTATCGGATGCTGCAGATGGGCATTTAGACAAGTCAAATTGATGCGTTATTTATTGACAGTTCCTTAGACAAAATACAGAGAAAAGGTGAGGTTATGATGCGTGAGCAATGGAAAAAAATAATTCAGGAATATTTTAGTCAGTCAGAACCGCAGCGCTTACGATATAATGTAGCGTTGATAACAGAAATCGTGGCGTTAATAGGCATTCTTTTGATAGAAGCAGTTATGGGCTACGAAAATGATGGTCTGATAGTAATAGCATTGTTAATTATCTATTTAAGTATTATGGCAGTTTTGGGAAACCGTTTCCGTAATAGACTGCCGATTTTTACGGTACTCATTATTGCACCCATTACATTTATTGCCTGCCCCTATATGTTTTTGTTTGCGGAGGGCGGCGGGATTCAGTCAGGAATGCCAGTCTGGTTAGCGTATGGCATGATATGTATTTTTATGATGCTGGATGGAATTTATTTTGCAGTGATGATGCCGCTTGCTGTACTGGTGAATATCGCAACTTTAGCATATGGATATTATAACCAGCATTTGTTTGAATATACAGATGATCAGTTTTATTATTACAACGATAATTTAATTGCAATTTTAGTGGTTACTTTTGCGGTGGGGATAATTTTAAAATATCAGAGCAGCATAGAGAAACGGCAAAAAGAGAGTATTGAGAAGGCACTGATAGAGCTTGAGCAGGAAAAGGTGAATGCGCAGAGAGCAAATGAGGCGAAAACACATTTTCTTGCAAATATGTCACATGATATCCGAACACCAATGAACGCCATTGTAGGTATGACGGATATTGCGGGATATCATATTGACAATAAGGAAAAAGTGCAGGAATGTCTTTCTAAAATTAAAGTTTCCTCAACACAGCTTTTAAATTTGCTGAATAATGTTCTTGATATGTCTGAAATAGAGTCAAGGGAATTAAAGTTAAAGGAGATTCAATTTGATTTAGAGGAGTTAGTGGAGGATGTGCAGCTTGTGTTAACCCAGACTGCGCGCAATAAGAAAGTGGATTTTCATGTATCTTGTGAGATTGGGGATCGGAATTTAATCGGTGATGCCGTGCGGCTGCGGCAGGTGTTGATGAATATTATTAGCAATAGTATTAAATATACCGAGGCGTTTGGACACGTCAAGGTTCATGTTACACAAATGCAGGAAGAATCGGAGGACTACGCTGCATTTGATTTTTTCATTGAGGATAATGGTGTGGGGATGTCGCAGGAATTTGCGGATAATTTGATTTTTCAGCCGTTTACACGTGATAATGCCCAATATGTCAAAAAAACAGAGGGTAGCGGTATAGGAATGAGTATTACAAAAAGCATTATTGATGCAATGGGTGCGAATATGCGGATAGAAAGTAAGGTGGGAGAAGGAACACGGTTTTTTGTTCATATTCGTCTGAAAAAAGACAAAAACGTAGAAAAAACATTGACAAAAGAACAGGATGGCAGTACTGTGCTGAATGCTTCCGGCAAAAATCTTCTTGTGGTGGAAGATAATGAGATTAATATGGAAATTATTCAGGCAATATTGGAGCGCACAAAGGCGCATGTGGTATGTGCATGGGATGCTGAAGAGGCAATTGATATTATCAGCCGTTCTCAAGAGGATTATTTTGACTTGGTGTTAATGGATATCCAACTGCCCGGCATGGATGGATACAGTGCGGCAAAGACCATTCGTAGTATGTCTAGGGAGGATTCTGTCAGCATACCGATTATTGCGATGACAGCGAATGCGTTTGCACAAGATGTGGAGAAAGCGTTTCAGTCAGGCATGAATGCACATATTGCGAAGCCGATTGATGTCGATGAATTGTTTCAAAAAATGTATCATTTTTTATATACATAAAATTTTACTCAAAATACGTTTTAGGAAAGGATTAGGAAAATGGGAAAGACAATGGATGTGCGGAAACTTGATCGGATGGGGGCAATTTTGCGTGAATATGTTGAGCAAAAGGAGATTGCCGGAGGAAATGTATGTGTATTACATTATGGTGAGGAGATTTATTATGCGCAAGAGGGATTTGCGGATATTGCAACGGGGAGGAAAATACAGCGGGATAGCCTGTTTCGGCTGTATTCTATGACAAAACCGGTAACGTCTGCCGCAGTAATGCTGTTGATAGAGCGCGGTATCATCGATTTGCTTGATCCGATTGGGAAATATATTCCCAGCTTTGAGAAAATGACAGTTGTGTCAGAAAATGGGGGAGTTCCAGCCGAACGTTGTATTACAATCAAGGATTGTCTGTCTATGACAGCAGGGCTTGCCTATAACTGCGATCCCGATCCGGCAAGCCATGACGCAGCAAAAGTATTTGAGGAATTGGATAAAAGAATGTATTCACAGAATCCAATGACAACATTGGAAGTGGCTTCTAAACTGGGAGAGGGAAGACTTGCATTCCAGCCGGGGACACAGTGGCGGTACAGTACCTGTGCAGATGTGCTGGGAGCAGTGGTTGAAGCGGCAAGTGGATTGCGGTTTGGTACGTTTTTGGAAAAGGAATTTTTTGAACCATTGGGAATGAATGACACCGGTTTTGCTGTACCAAAAGAGAAAAGAGATAGATTAACAACGGTTTATGAAAAAACTGCTGATGGGTTGACGCAGTACAATGGAAATCATTTAGGTATCTGCAATCATATGGATGTAGAAATCTGTTATGAATCGGGCGGCGCAGGACTGGTGTCTACGATAGAGGATTACAAGCATTTTGCGCAGATGCTGCTCAATAAGGGAAGCTACTGTGGGAAGCGGATACTGTCGCCTGCAACCGTGGCATTTATGACAAACGGGCATTTGCTGCCCTCACAGCAGGCGCCGATGCAGACTTGGGAAAGCCTAGCCGGTTATACATATGGAAATTTAATGCGGGTTTTGACGGATCCGTCTTTGGCAGTTTATAATGGATTTATGGGGGAATATGGTTGGGATGGCTGGTTAGGACCATACTTTGCCAATATACCACAGGAGGATCTCGTATTTCTAATGATGGTGCAGTTACGTGATGCAGGGACATTTTCTCTTACTAGAAAACTGCGGAATGTGCTGGCGGCTGCGTTGGAGTAAATAATTTTTTATCAAGTGGAGTGTGAACACTATGCTGCAAAATTTTCTGACACAATACCGTGCAAAGCTTGTCACACCAGAGGAAGCGGTCGGAGTGGTAAAGAGCGGCGATTGGGTTGATTATACAAGCTGTCTGGGAAAGCCCGTGCTTTTGGACAGAGCGCTGTCACGGCGGCGCGATGAACTTTACGATGTGAAAATACGTGGAAATCTTATTGCAGGTCCGATTGAAACCGTGGAATGCGATGAAAGTCAGGAACATTTTGTTTATCATAGCTGGCATTGTTCTTCCTATGAGCGGAAACTGTGTGATAAAGGGCTTTGTTATTATATTCCTATGGTATTTCAAAATAATGCCGCATATTATCAGTTTTTCTTAAAAGTCAATGTGGTTATGGTAAGCGTGTCGCCTATGGATAAGCATGGATATTTTAATTTTTCGGTAAATACTGGTGTTGCGGCGCCGATTACACGCATGGCGGATATTGTTATTGTCGAAGTAAATAAATATCTTCCAAAGGTACATGGAGGATATGATGAATGTATTCATGTTTCGGATGTGGATTATATTGTCGAGGGAGAACATACGCCATTTTCCAATACAAAAGCAACTGCTCCCACCGATACCGACAGAAAAATTGCCAAAAATATTTTGCCGTATTTGGTAGATGGGGCAACGCTCCAGTTGGGAATCGGCAGTATGCCAAACGCATTGGGTGAGTTAATTGCAGAATCGGATATAAAAGATTTAGGGATGCATACGGAGCTTTGTTCTGACGCGTATTTAAGTATGTATAAAGCAGGCAAGCTTACAAACCGCAGGAAGAACATTGACAAGGGGAAGGGTGTGTTTGGCTGTGCCATTGGTTCGCGTGCACTTTATGAATGGGTGGACGACAATCACGGGATTGCAGCATATCCTTTAGAATATGTAAATCGTCCAAGTGTTATTGCGCAGATTGACAATATGGTATCTATTAATAGCTGTGTTTCTGTGGATTTATATGGGCAGGTTGCGGCAGAGAGTTCTGGTTCTAGGCAGATTAGCGGAACAGGCGGGCAGCTTGATTTTTTAATCGGCGCATCAGCTTCCCGAGGCGGAAAAGCATTTATCTGTATGAGTTCTGTATATAAAGATAAGGAGGGCGTCTATCATTCGCGCATTCGACCACAGTTTGATGGCGATATTATAACCTCGCCAAGAAGCCAGGTTTATTTCCTTGTTACGGAGTACGGCGCAATTAACTTGGAGGGGCGCTCGACATGGGAGCGGGCAGAGGGGTTGATATCAATTGCGCATCCAGATTTTCGCGATATGTTGATAAAAGAGGCACAGAAGCGCAAAATCTGGCGGCGGTCGAATAAAAGATAGGGCTGTCGCAATAAGTTTTGATTATACAAAATATGGTATAAAATGCGGTACGGCATTACAATATCTTGTATATGTTTCCCTTAATGCGACAGCCCCAATTGTAATTATATATTATATTACATCTTGAAGCTGTGCAGTATACAGTTTGTAATATGCTCCTTTTTTCGCCATTAATTCTTTGGCGCTGCCTTGTTCGACAATGCCGCCGTTGTCAATTACAAAAATCCGGTCTGCCTTTTGAATCGTGGAAAGACGGTGTGCGATAACGAAGGAGGTTCTGCCTTTGAGCAGCGCTTCAATGCCTTCCTGTACCAAAAGTTCCGTTTTCGTGTCGATACTGGAAGTTGCTTCATCGAGAATTAGGATTTTTGGTGCGCTGACCATTGTGCGTGCAAAGGCGAGAAGCTGTTTCTGACCAACGGATAAACCGCCGCCGCGTTCCTCTAAACGGGTGTTGTATCCATCGGGAAGTTTCATAATAAAGTCGTGTGCATGAACTGCCTTGGCGGCAGCAATAATTTCTTCGTCTGTTGCGTCTAACTTGCCATATGCAATATTTTCGCGGATAGTTCCAGTAAAGAGGAAATTATCCTGTGTCATAATTCCCATCTGCTGGCGCAGGCTTTCAATGCTTACGGATTTAATATCATGTCCGTCAATGCATATCGTTCCCTCCTGAATATCATAAAAACGGCTAATAAGGTTGACAATTGTCGTTTTTCCAGCACCAGTCGGGCCGACAAGCGCAATGGTTTCTCCTTGACGGATATGGAAACTGACGTTGTCAAGAACCTTTGTATTTTCATCATAGGAGAAACCGACATTCTGAAAATCTACGGTGCCAGCAATTTCTGGCATTTCCACTACGTTTTCAGCGTCTTTAATATCTGGTTTTGTATCCAGAATCTCAAAAATACGCTCTGCACCAGAAATATTGGTTATGAGTTGATTGTAAAAATTACTAAGGTTCATAATCGGCTGCCAAAACATGGAAATATAGGTTCCAAAGGCGATTAGCGTACCAACAGAAACCGTGTCAACGCCGAGAATCATAATACCAGTATACCATAGGGATACATTTCCTAACCCCCAGCAAAAATCTACAACAGAGCCGAATGCGTCGGCATATAATACGGCGTCCATAAAGGAAGAACGGTGTTCCGTTACCAGCGTGTGAAAGGTTTCCCGTGTTTCTTTTTCAGCATGAAAGCTTTGAATAATACGGATACCCGATAAATCTTCGTGCACAAAAGCATTGAGATTTGAAGATTTTTTCCGGAAAATCTGCCAGCGTTTATGCGAGCGCACCTGTATAAACCATACGCCGACAAACATAAGCGGGATACTGATAAGCGCTGCGAAAGCAAGCTTGGCATTTTTCACAAACATAATGCCCACAACCGCGCAGATTGTGATAAAATCAGGGATTAATGTTGTAACGCTGTTGGAAAGCACATCTTTTAAGGAATTAATATCACCGATAATGCGGGCGAGAATTTTTCCGGTCGGACGGCTGTCAAAAAATTGAAAATCCAGTGTTTGGATATGCATATAAAGCTGCTGTCGTATCTCCACAAGTACCTTATTACAGACCTTTGCCATAATATACATACGTGCCTTCACTAATATAATTAAAATTGCATTTAGAAACAGCGCAATTCCTGCCAGACGATACAATCCAGTATAATCTCCTACAGAGATATAATTATCGATCGCTGATTCAATAATTAGAGGGTTAATTAAACTAACTGCAACACAGTAAGCCATAATCAGCAATACTGCAAATACTGGAAGTTTATGTTTCAGCAAATACGCAAACAATCGTCCCAATGTCTGTATTTTGCTGACATCACGGATTGTTTCGTCCTGCTTATATGAATTAAAAGCCATAAAATTTAATCATTCCTTTCTATTCTATATATAAATCAAGGTGAACGTTATCTATCCATAGTGAAAATTATGCTCTTAACAATTCTTCGTGATTGCCATATTGAGAAACATAGGTGGTATAGTATAATCCCTTGCGCTGCAGCAGTTCTTCGTGTGTGCCGCGTTCTGCGATAGAGCCATTTTCCAGCACGATAATTTCGTCTGCATGACGTACGGCACTGATACGGTGTGCGATAATCAGCTTTGTCGTATTGGGAAGTTCCTTTAATGTTTTTTGGATTTCATGTTCTGTTTCCATATCGAGCGCGGAGGTAGAATCATCCATTACCAGAACGGGAGTTCTTTTTGCAAAGGCACGTGCAATGCTGATGCGCTGTTTTTGACCACCGGATAAACCGACGCCACGTTCACCGATAACCGTTTCATACTCATCTTGCATCCGTTCAATAAAGCTGCTTGCCTGTGCGTCGCGTGAAGCTTTGCGCACAATCGCGTCGTCAATTAGAGATTTTTTGCCTAGTTTTACATTTTCATTAATCGTATCAGAAAATAAAAATACATCCTGCATTACCAGCGAGATACTACCGCGGAGCTGCTCTAACGATAACTTGGTAATGTCTGTTCCGTCTAAGTAAATTGTGCCGTCCGTAGCGTCATACAACCGTTGCAATAGCTGGATAACCGAAGTTTTTCCTGCACCAGTCGCACCCATAATGCCGATGGTAGAGCCAGCTTCCGCTACAAAGGAAATATCGTGAAGGATTTCGTGCTGGTCTTCCTTGTGAAAAGATACATGCGAAAACTCAATTTTTCCTTGAACCGATTCTAAAACGACAGGATTTTCGGGCTCTGTAATTTCTGGTTGTTGCGCGTAAATGCCTGTAAGCTTTTTATTGGAAGCAATTCCCGCAGAAAAATCGTTGGACAGCCACCCAAGCATTTCCATAGGCCAAACAATATTGTTGGAATATTCAAGAAACGCGCCAAGTACGCCCAATGTAATAGTCCCTTCAATTACAAGCCTGCCGCCCAGCAAAAGGATTAGCATTGGCAATAGCTTTGTAATAATCTGCAAATATGGATAGTAGCGCACAAATACTTTTGACTGACGCATATTAAGTTCATAATAGCGCTTGTTGTGCGATAAAAATTTATTGATTTCAAATTTTTCCCGTGCAAATGCCTTTACGGTGCGCACACCTGCAAGATTTTCCTCGGCAACGGTGTTGAGTGCGGCGTTTTCTTCACTGATATCCTCATAGATTGCACCAAGATGCTTTTCCATTCCCACAGCCACCAGTGCAGATAAAATCATCGCAATTGTTGGGATTACGGCAAGCGGTGCATGAAGCCGGTACATACAGAACAAAACGACGCAGGTATGAAAGATTACTTCGATAATCAGCATACTTACATAGGAAAGCGTGTTCCAGATGCGGTCAATATCGTCTTTAACACGCGCCATTAGCTCACCTGTATTGGTTTTGTCAAAGTAATTGCAGCTTAAACTCTGAATATGATCGAACAGGTTTTTGCGCATATCGGAGGCAACCGAGGAACCGATGCGATCGAAGGTGTATTCTTTTGCATATTGAAAAATACATCTGCCGACACCGACAACTAAAATGCCTCCCAATAAATAAGGCAAAATCGCAAGCTCACCGCCCAGAATTACATCATCAATAATGTGCATTGTGAGCATAGGCGCAAGCATATCCAGTGAAACACTGATAATCAGTGATACAATGGCAAAAAGATAAGCCCATTTGTATTCCCAAATATAGGTGGATAGTTTTTTTCTCATTTTGGGGTTTTCCTCCTGTTTTTGATAATAATAGATTTTGTGTTGTCCTTCTGGGCAATTGCGTAGAGAATATCCGTTCCACTACGCGCACGATAGGCGTTCATCAGCAAGCTGCACGCCGCAAAGCGGCAATTGTATAACGTCTGTGTGCAAAAAAAACCGCAGGGGTAAATTCCCTGCGGTTTTTAATAGTATCATTATGATAATATGTTCGAGATATCACAAATAAATATCATAATAAAATATGCCCAGAGGTAAATTTACATGTTATATGTTTATTGAAATTGGTTTGAAACTTGATTGTTGTATTTTGTAACATTTTTTTTACCTCCTTTTCCTAAGAAACTGTCCAAAAATAACTTTTAATATTGCTTGTCTTTTTCTCCGATAGTACCATTCAAAAATTAGTTACATAGCCCGCTATGCACCTGATTTTTGAGCGCACTATCGAAGAAAAATCCTACGTAACAGTTCAGATAACCCATTGAACTGTTACGTATCCAGCCATTGGAAATCGCTTCGCGATGGGCTGGATACCTCCAACCACTACATTTTATTACGGTCAGCGCAGTAAATGCGCAGACCTAGCTGAACTGTTACAATCCTACGCACTATTTAAACGTTATTTCTTGACAGTACCTAATATTTTTCCAACTTCTAACAACTGTACTTATAACCATACTCCGGTTTGGCGTATCTGTCAACTAATTTTTTTAAATATATTGCGGAAAATCATAAAAAAGTGTATACTTTAACATGGTAGGAAACTGCTGCCAAAAATAAGTTAAATCAATCAAATTTATATAAAGTAAAGGAGAGAAAATGAATGAGTAAAAAAACAACAGTCTTAATGATTCTGGACGGCTACGGCTTGAATGAGAAGACGGAACACAATGCGGTGGCGTTAGGAAAAACACCTGTTATGGACAGGCTGATGAAAGAATACCCTTTTGCAAAGGGAAATGCCAGCGGTATGGCAGTTGGGCTTCCAGAGGGGCAGATGGGCAATTCGGAAGTAGGGCACTTAAATATGGGTGCTGGAAGAATTGTATATCAAGAACTTACTCGCATTACGAAGGAAATTGAAGACGGCACATTCTTTGAGAATCCGGCATTAATGGAAGCGGTAAACAACTGTAAGGAGAAACATTCTGCACTTCATCTCTTCGGATTATTGTCCGATGGCGGCGTACACAGCCACAATACGCATCTTTATGGACTTTTGGAACTTGCGAAGAAAAATGGTTTGTCGGATGTCTATGTTCATGCGTTCTTAGACGGACGTGACACACCGCCTGCTTCGGGCAAAGAGTTTGCAGAAGCGTTGGAAGCAAAAATGGCTGAGATCGGTGTCGGTAAGATTGCTTCTGTTATGGGTCGCTACTATGCAATGGATAGAGATAATAATTATGACCGTGTGCAGTTGGCATATGACGCTTTAACCGCAGGAAAAGGGGAGCAGGCACCATCCGGTCCAGCCGCGATCCAGCAGTCTTATGACAATGACAAGACGGATGAATTTGTGCTTCCAACAGTGGTTATGGAGAATGGTAAACCGGTGGCAACGATTCAGGATGGCGATTCGGTGGTATTCTTTAATTTTAGACCTGATAGAGCAAGAGAGATTACAAGAGCATTTTGCGATGACGATTTCAAGGGCTTTGACAGAAAACGGCTTGATTTAAAATATGTGTGTTTCTCTGATTATGATCCTACAATACCGAATAAATCGGTGGCATTTCATAAGATTGCTGTTACGAACACTTTTGGTGAATGGCTTGCAGCAAACAATATGAAACAGGCAAGAATTGCAGAAACAGAGAAATATGCGCATGTTACCTTTTTCTTTAACGGCGGTGTTGAAGAGCCAAACGAAGGCGAGGACAGAGTTCTCGTACCTTCTCCCAAGGAAGTGGCAACTTATGACTTAAAGCCAGAGATGAGTGCCTATACGGTCTGCGATAAGTTGATAGAAGCAATTGAATCAGGAAAATATGATGTGATTATTATTAACTTCGCTAATCCAGATATGGTAGGGCATACTGGTGTAGAAGCGGCTGCCATTAAAGCGGTGGAAGCAGTAGACGAGTGTGTCGGAAAGGTTGTGGATACAATCTTAAAGGCAGACGGAACTTTATTTATCTGTGCTGATCATGGAAATGCAGAGCAGCTTGTCGACTATGAAACAGGCGCGCCATTTACAGCGCACACGACAAATCCTGTGCCGTTTATCCTTGTAAATTACGATCCAGCGTATACGCTGCGGGAGGGCGGATGCCTTGCAGATATTGTTCCGACATTAATTGAAACAATGGGAATGCAGCAGCCACCAGAAATGACAGGAAAATCGCTGCTTGTTCGGAAGTAAAAAATATAGTAGAACTGTGTAAAAACTCGCTGCAATTTGGCAAGGATTTATAGTGACAAAAATTCCCCTTTTACCGTTTGACTTTAGACATATTGACGGTGGAAGGGGATTTTGAAGTTTTTAATGTGATCGTAGTAATAGTTCAGCCTAGGACTTTGCATTTACTGCAAAGTCCGTGAAACAGCGTAGTGGCAGAGATGCATCAAGCCACCACGAAGTGGTTTTCACGAAGTGGTTTTGCATGGCTTGATGCCTGTAACAGGAAGCCAAAGGCTAAACTGTTACGGATTGTATTATTTTGTTTGACTGTTTTTCCCTATGAATTGCAAAGTAAATCGAAAAATACCTCCCAAAATAACCATTTTAAAACCAATTCCCGTTAATATACTGCCAATTCTTGTATTAACTGCATATTGTAGCTGCAAATCTAGGGGCGGATCTTGGTAGGGAATGCCTGCTTTAATTATCAAATAATATAGACCGATCAATAAAATAATAATGCCCGCTATAATCAAAGCATTAAGGCTTTGACGTAGACAGTGCCAGATTCTTTCTTTCATATAATAAACTCCTTCAATTTATGTACTGCACGGCAAACAGATTTGCCGTGCAGTTGCGCCATTCGCGCACCGCAAAGCGGCAATTTTCCTATGTGCGGCTGTGTGTATATAGTTATATTTAGTTTAATATACTGCTAAATCATTATTTGAGCAATAACGCAATGCATTTCTATGAATTTTTTCCTGTTAATGGGACATACTAACGCTGACTACGTTATATAATTTTTTTTAGCAGAAATGGAGAGGCCATATATGGATAGTATGCATTTAATGATTACAGATGTACACGCAAGAGAAGTGCTTGACTCAAGAGGAAATCCAACCGTGGAAGCGGTAGTAACGGTGAATGACTGTTTTGAAGGCAGGGCAAGCGTACCGTCGGGCGCAAGCACCGGCAAATTTGAGGCGGTAGAGCTGCGCGATGGTGAGATGCGTTATATGGGGCTTGGTGTGGAAAAAGCGGTAAACAATGTGAATACAAAAATCCGTGATGTGCTGCTTGGTGTGGAAGTGTGCAATCAGAAGTTGATTGATCATATTTTAATTGACACAGACGGCACGGATAATAAGGGAAATTTAGGTGCAAATGCGACATTAAGCGTGTCAATGGCAGTAGCGAGGGCAGCAGCGGATGCCTTAGGACTCCCGCTTTATCGCTATCTAGGCGGTGTAAAGCCCAATAGAATGCCAGTTCCTATGATGAATATTTTAAATGGTGGGCGTCATGCGACAAATACCGTTGATTTTCAGGAATTTATGATTATGCCTGTAAAAGCGGCGAATTTTCGGGAAGCACTGCGGATATGTGCCGAAATTTATCACAATCTGAAAAAACTCTGCCATGAGAGAGGTCTGTCAACGGGTGTCGGTGACGAAGGCGGTTTTGCACCGGATTTGCCGGATGCTTCCGCTGTGCTTGATTTAATTGTGGAGGCGATTAAGGCAGCAGGATATAAGCCCGGCGAGGACGTGAAAATAGCGCTTGATGTGGCGGCTTCGGAATTGTACAACGAGGAGGACGGAAAATATCATTTCAGCGGCGAAACAGAGTTAAAACGGAAATGGGGAAATGTGGAACGCACGGAAGTGGGTGCTTGCTATGAAGCAGGAACCGATTTCGGAGCATCGGATATGGAGGAAATTACGCGGACAACCGAGGAAATGATAGCATATTATGAAGATTTAATTGAACGTTATCCCATTATTTCCATAGAGGATGGGCTTGCTGAGGATGACTGGGACGGCTGGCAGCAGCTTACTAGAAGAATTGGTGAACGGGTACAGCTTGTGGGAGATGACTTGTTTGTCACAAATACGAAGCGGCTGGATGCTGGTATTAAAAAAGAGGTAGCCAATGCAATCTTGGTAAAAGTGAATCAAATCGGTACCGTAAGCGAGGCAATTGAAGCAGTGGAGATGGCACAGAACAACGCATACAAAGCCGTTATCAGTCATCGAAGCGGCGAAACAGAAGATTCGTTTATCGCGGATTTAGCAGTTGCTATGAATGCCGGACAGATTAAAACCGGTGCACCCTGCCGAAGCGACCGCGTAGCAAAGTATAATCAATTGCTGCGAATTGAGGAGGAACTTGGCAAAGTTTCCTGCTATATGGATCCGTTTCATAAGTTGTAATATTTGGCTAGTACACCGTTTTCTTAATCCTCGTAAACAAAGTGCTTGATATTTGTATCCGTGCAAGGTGGAGGAAGGAGGCGATGCGGTGGTATCGTTGACTGACGACAACGCGGCAATGATGCAGATAGCGGATGCTTGGTATATGAGGAATTAAAAAACGGTGTACTAGATGCATGATATATCTTAATATTAAAGATATGTATTTTTGTTGTGTGAATAAGAATGCGGCAGCAGCTTCTCGTGATATGAGGGAAAAGTATGAATTATAAAGTAGTAGTTCCAAGAAATGCAGAAGAAGACTTAGAGCGTTTAATTAATTATCTTGTAATTGAGAAAGAGAGTATGCAGGCAGCATAAAATGTACGAAATGATTATGATACAAAATTATTTTTCAATAATTCAACGAAATAAAGAAATTTAAAGAAATATTAAGTAAATATTAAGTGAATATCAATGGAATCATAATCGTGGGTGTGATAAGATGATATACAATATATAGAAATTTGAGAGGTAGAAGAAAGTGATACGTATATTATCTATTGGAATAGATTGTATTTCATCCATTATTTTTGTGATTCCTGCTATATTTATTTTGCAGTGCGCTGTATTTAGACAACGAAATTGTAATCAATTTATTGCAATTTTTATATTTTCATTATATTCCATAGCAGTTTTTTCTGTTGTGGGTATTCCTGTGGTTGGCACATTCAAGATTGATTTTAGTTTGAATCTAATACCACTAATAGACATTGTAAATAGCCCGATTGAATATACTAAAAATACTATTTTGAATATTGTGTTATTTATGCCTTTAGGATTTTTAGTGCCTGTTATTTGGAAGAATTATCGTTCTGTAAAAATTATGGTTTTAATGGGATTTGTAGTATCAGTCACTATTGAGATATTACAGATATTTGCCTTTAGACTTACAGATATAGATGATTTGATTACGAATACAACAGGAACAGTTATAGGATATTATATAAGTAAAAGATTTTCTTTTAAACTACCTTTTCAGTTAGCTGATAATAAAGAATATTTGATACGATTTGAACCTTTTATTATTTTGGCAGTTATGCTTTTCATTACAGTTTTTCTAAAACCGATTGTGTCTAATGGCTTATGGGATATTGTATTATCCAGTTCATGGTGGCAGGGGATAAAGTAAATTGTGAACGAAATTGAATATTGTTTTCTTTGGGCAGCAGTTATCTTAATTGACAATTAGCTGCCTTTTTTATGTGCAGACCTGAGCAGAGGAAATGTGCCGCTAAGACAGTGCAGGGGTCGCACAGCAAGTGGATGCAGACCTGTGCAGGGGAAATATATCGCAAAAGCAGTAATTTTCCTTTGGGCAGTTGTGTACATACTGTTATACTTAGCGTCAGTCTTTTCGACGCATAGTATAACATGATCGTAACGTGAGTATAACAAGAACGAAGCAAACTTGCGAATGCTAATAATGAAAGTGAGAACGGTTCACAAAGCTGTGCTTGCAGACATATTAAAATACCCAAATCGGGTATTTACAGGCAGGAGCGCAATGGTAACAGAAATTGCTGAGTGTAAAAATTTCAATAATTTTTTTAGATAGACAATTTGTGTCTAAGGTGAAGCGTATAATATTAAAGAAAGGAAAAGCAGAGAAGATTTTTCAACAGCATAGCGGTAATTATTTTAGGGGATTGCAAATCATATATCGTTTGGTAAAAATTACGAATGATTTCGCTCTAGGAGTCCATTAATTACTGTAATTATAATATCTAATTGCGTTTCATTTAATTTATTTAAGTCTTCAATAATTTTGTTGGTTTTAGCTGGATAAGAGCATCCATCATTAAAAAAATCCATTGGAGAAATCTGAAAGTATTCGCAAATATAAAAAAATGATTGCATAGAAGGAAATGCTTTTCTATTTTCAATACGGTTAATATAGCTTTCGTTCTGCCCGATTGCAAGGCTCATTTCCCTTGCAGAAACATTTTTTTGGTTTCGCAACGAAATTAGTCTTTCAATAAAAAAATCTTCAAACATAATAAATCACCATCCATTTATGTAATTATATTATATAATATGTTTGCTGGTAAGATATTATTTACTTTATAATTATTGACATAGGATTATATATATCTTAAAATAAGAAAGAGATAATTTCTACTGGTGGGCGCTTAGAACGCCAATAACGTTGACTCACGAGCGGAACTATCTTAAGTGATATGGTAGAACTTATCACTAGTGAATATATTATGTAAAATAAATGAATGTACAAAAGGGTAAAAATAGAAGTGATTGGATATCGATGGGATTAAATATAGCAGATAGCCGGATGGAGTAAAGAAAAGGCTGCAGATAATAGAGGAATAAAACTTTGTGAATGTATCCATAGATAGTACTGCAAATAGGCGGTTTAAGCAAGAGCGGATAGTGTACATTTGGATATTAGGAAATTTTTGGATTGGGTGTGTAACAGTGAGTTGTAAGGAAGAAGCAGCAGTACAAATAAAATGGCAAAAAGCACAGTAACAGAATGTGAATATTGCGGTTCGACGATTTAAGGATAAAAGAAATAGCCGCATAATATAGCGGCTAATCTTCTTTTACAGATATATCATCATTTATCTGCTCAAACAATTCGCCTACTGGAACTTCTAATATTTCACATAATCGTTCTAGTGTATCAAAGCGGATAGCAGATGTTTGGTTGGTAACAATATTATGGTAATTCCGATAACACATTCCCAATCGCTGGCTGAGCCAGTAATTTGATTTTCCTTTTTCTTCAAGGATTTCTTTGATTCTCAGTCGGATAATCATACCATTAATCCCCCTTTTTGATTATATATAAAATTGTGCTTGAAAAAAAGGTGCTTAAATGCATGGTGCGTATAAGCACGAAAATTGTTGAAAATAATTTCTGTTTCGTATACAATAATATATATACTAATGAACGTTAAGATTTTCCAATTTCTGAACAGCCCATATTGCATAAGCGGGCAATATGTGTTGTGCAGAAAGGAAAATCTAATTGTTCGTGAGTATAAAGGAAAAATTTATCAAATTTTTTAGAATATGGACAGAATATGTCCATATTTGTGAGTATAATCAAATATATCAGAAAGGGGGATGGAATATATGGACGACTTAGGATCCGATAAAACCAGCCGTATCTTATATATATACTCCATGCTGCTGCATGGGCAGGTATTAAAAAAAAATGAACTTGCGCAGGATATTGGCGTTAATGTGAAAAGTATTCAAAGAGATTTAGAGGATATTCGGGATTTTTTGGATAAGAAACGGGTAAGAGATGGGTATGGTTGCCAGTTAACATATAATCGTTTTGAAAAAGGCTACTGTTTGGAAGATAATGAACAGTTAAGGCTTTCTAATAATGAGGTGCTTGCCATCAGCAAAATTCTTCTGGAAAGCCGAGCTTTTACCAAAAAGGAAATGATGAATATCTTGGACAAGTTAATTGAAAATTGTATACCGCGAGAAAATAGAACGGCAATTAACGACTTACTAAACAATGAAAGATTCCACTATGTGGAACTGCGTCATAATAAGGCGTTTTTGGATAAGATGACACCATTGGGACGGGCAATCCGAGAAAGCCATGTAATACGGATAAAATATGGCAAGTTAAAAGAATCTGCGACAGTGGAGCGGAGATTGGAACCGTTGGCAATCTTATTTTCGGAATATTATTTTTATCTGGCAGCGTTTATTGAGAATATAAATAAGGCAGAAGCTTTTGAGAATCCAGATGATGTTTTTCCTACAATCTATCGTATTGACAGGATTCAAGAATTGGAAGTTTTGGACGAGCATTTTAAAATTCCTTATGCAAACCGGTTTGAAGAAGGAGAATTTCGCAAACGTGTGCAATTTATGTATGGCGGCAAACTTCGGAAAGTAAGGTTTCAATGTAAGGAAAACTCCATAGAAGCAATCCTTGACCGACTGCCTACAGCAAAGGTACTTAGCGAAGACAATGGTATATTTTTAGTGGAAGCGGAAGTATTTGGAAAAGGGATTGATATGTGGGCTAGAAGTCAGGGGGATAATATTATGGATTTTCGGGTGGTGTGAGGGGATAGGCTGATTTAGAAAATTGGAGGAATAAATCATAATGATAAAATATGTCATTCGTGTTTTGGATTAACAAAATGTTTCAATGTGATTGTTGTGGTCTTTGTTGCATGAATTTAAAAATGTCTGAATTGTATTCTGATTTGGATCGTGGAGATGGCATTTGCAGATATTTGGATGTTGCATCAAAGTTATGTACTATTTATAGAAACAGACCAGATAAATGTAATGTTGATAAAACATATGAAAAATTTTATAAAGATAAAATTACGTTAGAAGAGTATTATAAATTGAATTATGAAGTATGCAATAGATTAAAAAGCAAGGGGGACAATAAATGTATTTAGCGTTATTGAATGAGAAAGAAAAAGAGGCTTTTTTGGGAGTTGCTTTCCAGTTAGCTACAGTAGATGGATACTATAGTGATGAAGAAAAGGAAATGATCAATGGATATTGTCAAGAAATGCGATGTGTTTTTGATGAAAAAACAATGGTGAAACCTGTGGATGTGTTAATTAAGGATATTAAGTTTAATAGTGATAATAAAATAAAAAAGATTTTTGTTTTTGAACTTATCGGTCTGGCTATGGCTGATGGAAATTATGATGATAATGAAAGAACTTTAATAAATAAATTAGAGGAGGAATTTGATATTGGTTCAGGGTTTGCTAGAAATTGTGAAACTGTATTAAAAAAATACATAGAATTTCAAACAAAATTAAATCAACTTATTTTTGAATAAAGGAGTAGGCGTTGTATGGGATTGTTTAATTTTTTGAGAAAAGATAAAACAAAAACAACGGAAGTTGCTTTGAAACGTGATGACGATGATGAGTCTAAAAGTAAGATCGGAGCGGGTATTGCATTAGATAGATCAATAAGGAATTCAACGGCTCAAGCTAATGCAAAATATAGTAGACCTGATTATAATCCACAAACAAGAAAGCAATTCTATGATGACGGAAGCGCGCATAAAAAAGCGATTGATGATGCTTTTGCTAGTGGAAAACCAGTTCGAGATCCTTATTCTGGAGCAGAATTAGTAAAGAAACAGCGAGATGCAAAGTTGAAGTATGGTGAAAAATGGCAAAATCATGCAGCGGAAGCAGATCATATTGATCCTTTAAGTCAATTTGTAAATAGAACAAAAAATAATCCATTTTTAACTTCAAGTGATCAGCGGGAAATTGCAAATAGCGCTGATAATTTTCAAGTGCTTTCAAAAAAGCTTAATCAAGGAAGTACAAATGTTGGGAAAGGCGGCAGTACGCAGCAGGAATGGGCTGATGATAAGACAAGGATGGAAGGTGTAGCAGAAAATATTGAATCGGGCGAATCTATTAGTAAAGTGCGTAAGCGTATTATAGATACTGGGAAGGCAGCCGAGAAAAGAAATAATAGCAGAGCATTTAAGAGGAGTGTAAAGAATGCTGTAGGAACATTTAATGATGCTGGAATGCAGGGAATGTACAATTATGGCGGTACAACGGTTACAATGTCAGGAATTATGAATATGGTGTCTGTGCTCAAGGGAGAAAAGAGTGGTGAAGATGCTGTTGTAGATACGATTAAAGATGGAGGCAAGGCTGCTGTAACGGGATATGCAATGGGCGGTGGAATGACCGTAGTTTCTCAAGCTTTGTCATATTCTTCATCAGAATTTATTCAGGCTTTGGCAAAAAGTAATGTGCCAGGTAAAATAATTACGGCAGTAATTGTAACGGGAGATACATTAAAAAAATGGGGAGAAGGAGAAATAACGACGCAGGAGTGTCTTATTCAATTAGGGGATAAAGGGTTGAATATGGCTACAATGGCATATTCAATGGGCGTAGGACAAGCGCTTATACCAATTCCAATTGTTGGCGGTGCTGTTGGAGCTTTGGTGGGTTCTATGTTAACGAGCAATCTCTATAATGGGTTAATCAATGAACTTCAAACAAAGCAACTCGAACATGAAGAACGAATGAGAATTATAGCTGAGTGTAATGCAGCCGCAGAGCAGGCGAGAGCATTTAGGATAGAGCTTGAGTCATATCTTGATTCCTATTTCGAAGAATATAGGTCATGTTTTGATGCAGCGATGTCGTCAATGCAGTTAGCGTATGCAATGGGAGATGCGGATGGTGTAATTGCAGGGGCAAATGATATTACACGAAAACTTGGTGGTAAGGTTAAATATGAAACAGTTAGTGAATTTAAAGCATTTTTAGATAGTGATGAGGATGATATTTTATAGGAGGTATTGGTATGCCGATTCCATTTTTGTTAGCCGGACTAGGCGTTGCGGCCGGAGTAATAGGTGCGGGAGGACATCTGAGCGCAAAGGAAACAAATGAACGTGCACAAAGAATATCAGAGAATGCGCAGGAACTCTATAATAGTGCAAAACAATCATTAGAGGAAGCACAGAAACAAACTGAAAAATCACTTGTAAAGCTTGGATATGCAAAGAAAAAGGTTCTTGACACATCCATGCATCAGTTTTTGGTTGCATATGATAAAGTTAAGCATATTTCGATGGAAAATACAGTTGGAATTAATGAAATTTCAAAATTTACAATTGATGAACAGGGTGCTATTCAATTAAGAGAAATGACAAATATTTATTCGGCATCATTTGCGAGTGGAGCTACTGGTGTTGCAGCAGGTGCTGCAGTTGCTTTGGCAGCAAGTGGAGCACTTCCGATTGTTACAGGTGAACTTGCACTGGCGGGTTCGGCACTTGCTGCTGGTGAAATTGGTATGGCTGCAGGGTTTGCAGGTTCTGCATTATCGTTTGGTGCAGCAATGACTCCACTTGCTGCTGTTGCAGCTCCCGTAATTCTTTTTACAGGGATTTCTGCAAGTATCAAAGCAGATGAGAATCTGGAAAAAGCAAATACCATGTATGCAGAAGCGGAAGCCGCATCAGAAAAAATGAAGGTATCAGAAATGCTTTGTGGTGCAATATCTGAAAGAGCAGATATGTTTGATGATTTACTAGGTGATCTTAATAAAATGTTTGCAGAATGTTCTGGATTGCTTGCAGGTGTAGTAAGAAAAAAAGAAGGAAGAGTACTTAAGAAAAGACTTACCACAGATGATTTTACAGAAGAAGATTTGAAATTAATAGCAGTTACAAGAGCACTTGCAGGAGCTGTAAAGTCTGTTATTAATACACCTATGCTTTCAGAAGATGGTGATATTTCTTATGAGGCTGAGGAAGTATATGATCAAATAGTTGAAAAAATTCCGGATTTTAGTCAAGAGGTTCAAGCGGTAAAAACAATTAACTATGATGTTAAGCCTGTTGCAGCAAAAGATATAAAAACATCTAATAGCACAAATATATATTCGTCAGGCAGTACATCTGTTATAGGTGGAGCAAGGAGTGTATTTGCTGTTGTCTTAGGGTTTATTCTTGCAAATACTTTTGCAGAAAATATAGCTTTTAGTGTAACAAGTAGATTATTTAATAAGTTTTTGTTTTTGGATTCAATCACTGCAAATAAAATTGCAATATGGCTCTTATTATGCTCATCAGTTATAATGTTAGTAGGTAAGTTTAGAAGAACAAAAATTGAAAAATTGTGTGGTTGGGCTTCTGGAATAGCTTTATTTGTATTATTTGTTGAATATTGTAGAACAGTAGAGCAAATGAATCATTATATTATTTCTTCGATCATTTTCTTTGTTGTGATGGCAGTTGCATACGCCTTTTCTGATGAAAGAAAAGATAAATGGCAGTTTGGGACATTCTTTTCGCTTGCGTTTTTTGAAATGGCTTTATGGCCTTTAGGATTTTTAGTATATGCATTTTTTAGCAAATTAATTGGATTTCCGGATAGCTTCTGTCTTGTTGTTATATCTGTATTTATGTGCCTGATTTCAATATTTGGAATGGTAGGGATGTTAGACGAAAATTAGATTATATTATATAAAGTATTATGTAAATTAGATAGAAACAATTATTGGCAAATTTAAGCGCTTGTCAGTATAAGTTACGATTTAGTAGAACGAAATTGTAATAATTTTATTATTTGCATATGTTAAAAGTTATAAATATGAACAAGAATAGAGGACTATTATGGAACAAATAAATGTACACTATAATCCATATCATTTGGAAACAATTATAAAAATAAACGGAGAGGAAATTTCGCCTGACAGCAGTCTTTATCAAAGCGTTCAAAAAAAGAAACTACGGGATTGGGCAAATACCTTTCCGGAATTATTGGAACAGGAATATGGTTCGGATAAGTATGAAATCCAATTTTATGGGTTGGAATTGGATTGGGAGGATTTTAAAGAAGCATTTTATTGCGCTGAGAAAGAGGAAATTTTAACGAAAACGAAATTAACGTTTATCGAGGAAAAGCCCAGTAATGATATTGGACAAAAAATATTAGATTATTTTGCGTCTGTCCAGTATCAGGTACCCAGTGGATGCAAAGATGCGGAACTTATTGCAGCAATAAAAAATAAGCGCAGTCCCATAAGCACGATTTATGTGGCTGGGGCAGCAGGCGCTGGGAAATCAACGTTAGTAAATGCATTGCTGCGGAAACGGATAATGCCGTGCCAAAATATAGGGAGTACCAATGCTGTTGTTAAGGTAGTGGATAAAAAGGTATCCGGTTTTACAGCGAAAGCATATAACGAAATAGATGAAGTGATAGAGGAAACAGAAGCAGTTACATATGACAAAATGCAGGAGTTTCATAATAATGCGGAGATATACCATATTACAATGGAAGGAAATATACCATTTTTACGGATGCAAACGGATATTCCTGTGCTTGTGGATACTCCTAACACAGATAGATTATATAATCGAAAAAACCAAATCGGACTGATTGATCAACTTACATCGCTTGTTAATAGGGCAAAGGAATGCGAGATTATAAAGCAAATTATGGATGAGATTCGAAATCATGAGGACAGTCTGGTTCTATATGTATTGGACGGAGCACATTTATACGAAAAAACAGAAATACTAGATTGTATTATAGAACAGATAAAAAAAGGCGGAAAACAGGCACAGAACAGATTTTTGTTTGTGTTGAATAAAATGGATACTTCTGCCCCCGAAGCAGAGGATATGGGGAAAGCGGTGGAATCAGTAAAAGAGATACTTGTTTCTTATGGGATAGAGAATCCGCATATTTTTCCTTGTTCAGCGTTTACGGCACTGCATATCAGAACAAGTTTAAAAAATATTGATATAAATAAGCTGACTCGTGAAAATGAGAAACAATTATCCGCATCAGCAAGGGATGCGCTTGCAATGATTGATAAAATAACTGCTTATGAGTCAATGTATTTGGAACAATATGCGCCGTTGTCATTGGCTGCACAAGGAGAGATAGAATCGCATCTGCTTCAGTCACAACAGCGAGGGGATAGCAAAATGCAGGTACTCATACACAGTGGGATTCCTTCGATAGAAAGATATATTGCTTCTTATATGAAGAAGTATATAGAAATAAAAAAGACAAAAGATATAATAGAAGCGTTTCATGCCTATCATCAGAATTTTATCGAAACAGATTCCTATAAAATATTGGTGACAGCAACGATGAGCGCAGGCAAATCAACGTTTATTAATGCATTGACAGGTAAAAATATTTGTCTTTCCCGTAATATGGCGTGTACTAGTAAACTGCATTCGATTGTTAGTAAGCCGTTTGATACAGATTTTACATTTGAGTATGATTATGCGTTATCCATTGCAGCAAATCGGGAAAAAGATCCGGATATTGCCGATAAAACAGTAGTCAGAACAGTATATTACGAGGGAATACTGGCAGGGCAGCGTTTAATTATCAATGATTCTCCGGGAGTGAATTTTAGCGGTGATGCGGAGCATAAGCAGATTACAGATCAGATGATAAGTGCGGGAAATTATCAGCTAATGATTTATTTGATGAATGCGACACAGCTTGGAACAGAGGATGAGAATGCGCATTTAGAGTTTGTAAAACAACATATCGGCGATAAAGCAGTGTTGTTTGTGATAAATAAAACGGATGCATTAAATGAAGATGAGGAAGATATTGGGGCAATTGCACAAACACAGATAAAACGTCTTGAGGCAATGGGATTTAAGAAGCCGCTGGTATGTCCCGTGTCTGCAAGAGCCGGTTTTCTGGCAAAAAAGGCGGAAAAAGAAGAATTAACCCGGATAGAACGGCGAGAACGAAACAATATGGAAGATAAATTTGAACAGATGAATATTGTGGATTATTATACAAAATATTTTCCAGATATTACAGTGCCGGATAGTGAAGACGAAGATCGTCAGTTATTAAAAACTTGTGGGATAAGTTATATAGAAACGATTATAAAGGCATTTTGTGAAGGCGGGGATAATTATCAGGCAATATCAGACACAAATTATTAGTCGAATTTCTTAAATTAATAATACTTAGAAGAAACAGTATAAAATAAAAGCATTTTGCGAAGGAGGATTTATTTATGGCACAAGTATACGTTAAGTACAATCCGTACAGACTTTCAACATGGATTGAGGTCAATGGGCGGGAAATAGAAACAGACAGCACGCTCTATAAGCTGGTAAAAGGAAAAAGGCTGCAAGAGTGGATTGGTGAGTTTCCCGAAATGCTGACCAAAGAACTAAATACAGTGGATTTTGAAATCGAATTTTGTGGTATGGATTTGGATTGGGATGATTTTGAGGACGCGTTTCAGAATGCAAAAAAGATAGGAACAGTAAAAACGGCGGATTTAAAATATGTCGAAGGACAGGCAGCGGAGGATATTACGCAGAAGATTGTGGATATTTTTAATGATCTGCAGGACGAAGATGCGCCGATTGATGATTTCCGCGATCCGAAGCTGGTGAGAGCATTTGAAAGTGTAAATGAAGCAGAATTTCCAGTGAATGTAATTGCTACAATGAGTTCCGGCAAGTCAACGTTGATTAACGCGCTGTTGGGCAAAAAGCTAATGCCGTCTAAAAATGAAGCATGTACCGCAACAATTACAGAAATTCTGGATAATGATAAAGAGGGCTTTCAAGCAGTTGTATATGATAAACAAGGAAATGTAATTAGAGAAACAGATAATCTTACTTACGAAGTTATGAGTGAGTTAAATGAAAATGATCAGGTATCCAAAATCGAAGCGGAAGGGGATATTCCGTTTTTGGATGCAAGAGAGATTGCTCTGATGCTGGTAGATACGCCGGGCCCGAATAATTCCCAGAATCAGGAGCATAAAAATACTACATACAGTTCAATTAATAATGACTCTAATAGCTTGATTTTATATGTGCTCAATGGTACGCAGCTTAGTACAAACGATGATAATTCTTTGCTTAGTTATGTGGCGGATCAGATAAAAAAAGGCGGAAAGCAGGTTCGTGACAGATTTTTGTTTGTTATTAATAAGATGGATGGTTTTAATCCAGAGGAAGAAGACATTGGGAAAGCAATTGCGTCGGCAAAGGGATATCTTTACAGTCATGGCATTGAAGATCCGCAGATTTTTCCATGTTCTGCATTTACAGCACTGAATATTCGTTCCTATTTAGGCGGTATTGATATTGACAATCTTACCAGAGCAGATGAAAGGAAACTGCCTTCCGCAGCAAGAGATACTTTGCCTATGATCGATAAGTTTATTGAGTATGACTCTATGCACTTGGAAAAATATACAACATTGTCACCAAGTGCGCAGCGGGAATTAAATTACAGATTAAAACAGGCGCAGGCGCAAAACGATACAAAAGAACAGGCATTAATTCACTGTGGTATATGCTCTATTGAATCCGCAATTACAGCATATGTTAAAAAGTATGCAAAAACAAAGAAAGTAAAGGATTTGGTAGAAACATTTCAGGAAGTATTAGAGAGCAATAAAGTGCTGGCAAATGCAAAAGAACAGATTATCACAGATGAAAATGCAGCGAAAGCCTGTGCAGAACGTGCAGCGGTAATTAGAGAAAAAATATCCGGTGGAAAGGAAGCACAGAAATTTAAAGAGCAGATACAAGCGCTTGATCCAATGAAGGCAATTAATGCGAAAGCAGAAAAGCTAAAGCAAAAAGCATCCAAGCAGGTTCAAAAGATATTTAAGCCGTATGGAGATACCATTTATAGTAAAAATGAAACGATAAGACTGATAAATACATTTGCGGCGACAGGTTCTGATAGTTTGGCTGAAATGGCAACAGAACTAGAAAGTGTGATTAATCATGAACTGCTTGAGAACAGTGAACAAATCCTGTTAGGATATCAGGAAAAGCTGAAAAGTATTGATGAAAGTGCAATGGAATCACAGCTAGACTTCTCTACAATTGATTTAATTAAAGGAGAATTGGCAAAGATGAAGGAAAATACAGAAACATGGGCTTCTAATGAGTTTATTGAGGATACTGTTGATGATGTAGGAGAAGTGGAATATGAAACAAGATCCTATTATGAGAAAGTCGGAGAAGAGGAGGAAGAAGTAGTTGTAGGTTCTCATGAAGAAAAAATCGGAACGGAGAAAGTAAAGGTTGGATCTCACAGAGAACGGACAGGAACAAGAACAGTTAGAAATCCTAATAAGAGATGGTGGAAGATTCTTACACCAAAATATATTGAAGAAGATGTCTACGAAAATGTGGATGATTATGAGGATAGAGATGTATACAAGACGGTTTTGGATTACAAGACGATTATGCGGGATGTTTACGAAGAAAGGACGGAAACAATAGAAAACTATTCTGCAGATGTATCGGTAATACAAACAGGATTACTTGCCACACTGCGTCAAACCTTGGAGGACGGAATGAATAATGCGTGCTCTTATGCAGAGAAGCAGGCGGAAAGTATGAAAAAGCAGTTTATCAATAGTCTTGAGAAATTGGATCAATTAATTACGCAGAAATACGAGGAACTGGAACAATGCGCAAAAGATCAAAAGACAAGAGAAGAAGAACTGAAAAAGAGCAGAGATATCTTAGAATGGATTGAAGCTAATAAGAATCAAATCGACAGCATACTGGATATGTGAGGAGGTTGATGCAATGCATGATGAAGTGAAAAAACGTGTGGACAATAAAGATATAAGAGGCTTACAGTATGTCTTTGCAGATTGTCTGGATGTTGATCCAACTTTTGAAAAATATAAGGAAGATTTTGAATATTGCCGTAAAATGCTGCCAGAAATGTTTGAATCACATAGAGATTTAATGCCTTTTTCCAATAATCAAGCTAATTGGACAGATGATTATTGGGACAATATTAAGATGGATTTATTAAAGAATTTTTCTGTAGAGCGGTTTGGGCATATGCAGGATGTTGCGAAAGTGGTATATGCAGAAAAAATAGGTAAGTTGGTTCAGGAACGAGAGGCAGCACATAAAAAACTCGAACAAAGACAAGAAGAATTAGAAACATCACATAGAGTACTAGAACAAGGAAACCAGCGTTTTGAAGATAAGGTGCAAACAAATCAGGAAAATCAGAATTATCGTGATGTAAATGCAAATGTGTCAAACAATACGCATAAGGATTATACCAATCAAAATATGCAGGTGCAGCAGCAAATAAAAAGCCAAAAACAAAAACAGGAGGAAGAACTGGAAGCAGAACGCAGAGCACTTGCACAGAAAAATCAGCGTTTTGAAGAAAACAAAGCTCGTGAAGAACAACGTAAGGAACAATTGCGCAGAAGTGAAAATATACAAGTTTCAGGAGGTACGGAAACAAAAAAAGTAATGGGGGCTGTTCTGGTAATAGTAGTTTTTCTGATTATCGTAATAATTGTAGTAATGGCAATGAGAAATTAAGAGAGCAGTCCCAAGACAGGAAAAGCGCAATTTATGAAGTAATCTTTAAAATAGAAGAAAAAATAACAGATATTCTAAAAGGTACTATAATAGGTCAAAATGTAACAGTATTTGAGTTGTCACAGAGTAAGGGAAATTACTTGCGGGTGACAGAATGGAAAGAATTGTGGGACGCAAAAGGTTTAAAAAATTCTAAAGAGAAGGTGAAACAATATCACTATCGGCGCATGGTAAGTGGTGGAGCGGAAGAATTGAGTCGGATTGATAACTTTCTAAATTGGAAATATTTTGAAAAATTTGTACCATATCAAGGCAATTATAGGGTTATAGCGTGCAAAAAATGCGATCCGACAACGGGGAATCCGCAATATTATAAAGTAATAATAAAAGATAAAGAGAGATTATTTTATAAAATTGATAAAGGCAAAGGAATAGAATGAAATTTAAAAATTATCAGGAATTACAAAATAAAAAAGAAGATTATTCGTCGTTTGCAGTTCCGGCGGCAGCAGCCTCTAAAACATCGCAGCCGCCGCAACTGTCGTACAATGAAATTCCACAAGGAATGAATCTTTCTGTTTTGCAGCAGAATCTTGGAAATTGTCTGCAAATTATTGACGACGAAGTAATGAAAGGTTACAGGGTTCATTTATCGGATCTGCCAATTGTACCGCTGGATCAGGATACGAAATTGTCCCTAAAGGATATTCAATTTTTCCGTATTAGTGAACTTGTTTATCAGGAAAACGAATTTTCCGTCTATGCATTGTCAACCATGTTTCACGCATTATCGAATAAGCCGTGTACGCTCGTTTTAATGATAAAGAGCAATGGATTGCAAAATGATTTCTATTTAGGTGTCCGTTCCCTAGAGCGGAAGTTTTCATCGGGAACTATGACACAGATGTTAAAGCAAAGTCTTATGGGCGTATTTCCGGGAAGCCGTATTGATGCATATTATGATGAAGATATGAAAATGGATATGCAGAAGCTCCATGCAGGGTGCATTTCCGGCGTTACGTGTGTAGCGGACTTTAAGCAGAAAGATGACAATATTGATAATCGGGAATTTATGCAGGGACTTGAGAAATTTGTGGATAGTATGCAGGGAAAAGCTTACACGGCTGTTTTTATAGCGGAAAATGTAGGTTATAAGAAACTAATAGACATAAAAAGGGATTATGAAAATATTTATACGCAAATATCCCCGTTTGCCAATATACAGTTGAATTTTTCCACATCAGACAGTACCAGCACAGCACAGGGACAAAGTGACAGCAAAACACAGAACTTATCTTATGGGGTGAACCAAGGCACTTCGGTAAATATAAGCAAGGCGGATTCTTATACAGAAGGAAACAGCGAAAGTTTTGGAAGCACCGATACAAGCGGAAAGAATCAATCTGCATCAGAAGGGACTTCATATACAGAAGGGGTTACAGACGGCACACATTTTACAGAATCAGATTCTCATACAGCAGGAACGAATGTAAGCATAGGTGTAAATACTTCTGCTTCGTCGGATAATATGAAATTTGGCGTTAATGCATCTCGTGGATATTCCTCTAGTGATACGCATTCCCTATCACATGGGACTAGCCATGCGGTTTCAAAGTCCGATTCCATTTCCAAAACGCTGACATATGGGCTGAGTGACTCTCATGCGGATAGTGTTACACATGGGACAAACAAGAGCAGAGGGAAAACGCAGTCATATGGGATGGGAACACAACACGGCGAAACATTTAGTGCAGGGGAAGCGTTTAGTTTGGTTAATTCCAAAACTTTGACAGAAACATTTGGATCTTCACAGGGTATTACGCTGAATGCAAAAAATATGACACTTGCGTCAATTACACAGCGCTTGGAAAAGCACTTAAAGCGTATAGAAGAATGCGAAAGTATTGGAATGTGGGATTTTGCGGCATATTTTATTGGGGAGAGCGCGGCTGAAACGGAAACAGCAGCAAATACATACCAATCCGTGGTTTCCGGCTTGCAGAGCGGCATTGAAAGGGCGGCTGTAAACACATGGTTTGAAGAAGACAAAGTGGAAAGTATTTTTGAATATATTAAAAATTTCCTGCATCCTTGTTTTTTATACGAGGGGTTTGATTATGATGAAATCCGGCAGGAGATTGTAAATCCATCGGTTTTGGTCAGCACGGACGAGCTGGCGATTCATATGGGATTACCCCGTCATTCTGTCAATGGTCTGCCCGTGACAGAACATACAGCATTTGCGCAGGAAGTGCTGAAGCGAGAGGAAGAACAGGGAAGAAAATTTAATTTAGGGAAAATTTATCATTTGGGAAAAGAGGCAAAAACAAAGGTCGATTTGGATGTGGAAAGCTTGACGAAGCATACGTTTATTACAGGTGCTACCGGATCTGGCAAATCGAATACGGTATATGAGATCATTTCACGCTTAAATGGTATTCATATGGGGATTCACGAACTTCCCAAAGCAGTGCCGACACTGATTATTGAACCGGCTAAGGGTGAGTATAAGCAAGTGTTTGGAAAGGATTTTCATGTATTTGGCACAAATCCCTACTATATGGAACTATTAAGAATTAATCCTTTTCAGTTTGAAAAGGGGATACATATTTTGGAACATATAGACAGATTAATTGATATATTCAATGTATGCTGGCCCATGTATGCAGCAATGCCAGCCGTGTTGAAAGAGGCGGTTGAGCAGGCGTATTGCTTTGCAGGATGGGATTTGAGCACCTCCAAAAACAGATATACGCCGGCGATTTATCCATGTTTTGCGGATGTATTGGCAGCATTGCGCAAGGTGATAAGCAGTTCCGATTATTCGCAGGAAGTAAAGGATAATTATACCGGTTCGCTGATTACACGTGTGAAATCTTTGACAAATGGTTTAAATGGACAGATTTTCACCTGTAATGAGGTCGATCAGAAACAATTGTTTGAGGAAAGCGCAATTGTGGATTTAAGCAGAGTAGCGTCAAGCGAAACCAAAGCCATGATTATGGGGATTCTGATAATGCGTTTACAGGAACGCAGAATGAGTCAAGGTGGAATTAACCTGCCTTTGCGTCATATAACGGTTCTTGAGGAAGCACATAATCTTTTAAAGCGGACTTCTATGGAACAAAGCAGTGATTCTTCTAATTTGCTTGGAAAGTCTGTGGAAATGATATCGAATGCGATTGCGGAAATGCGCACATATGGAGAGGGTTTTGTGATTGTAGATCAAGCGCCGGGACTGCTTGATATGTCTGTAATCCGCAATACCAATACGAAGATTATTATGCGGCTGCCGGAGTATTCGGACAGGGAGTTAACAGGAAAGGCAGCAGGATTGACCGATAAGCAGATTGATGAACTGGCAAAGCTGCCGTCGGGGGTTGCGGCGGTTTATCAGGATAAATGGATTGAACCAGTGCTATGCAAGGTTAATTATTATAATGTACTACCAAAAGAATATAGAAGGCAGCAGGGAATAGAGGAGCAGCCCGCAGAGAATATCCTGCGTGGAAAAATTCTTCAATATATTTTATCTGATATTTCCCAAGAAGAACCCAAAACAGATGTAGAATCACTAAAAACAGAATTGTTAAGGTCAAATATGCCTTCATATCTTAAAATAGGAATAATGAAAGCTTTGAAGGGAACAAAGCCGAAATCTTTAAAAGAAGTGTATGACTTTGTGGCGGAATGTATAGAGCAGGTTGATGATATTTTCAGAAATGGACGTTATGCCCAAAATATAGAAGAATGGAATCAGGAGTTAATTGCTGGTCTGGGATTTGAGGAAGAATTGTCTGCTGCCTGTCAATATAATATTTTGGAATGCTTGATTTATAAGAAAAGCTGTGAAAAAAACAATAATGAAAGTAATTTTATTCGGTGGATGGATTACATGGGAAGAAGGGTTGTTTAGTGTTTGAAAATTTTAAAAGTTTTAGTAATGATATTGGCAATGAAGTAAAAGAATCAAATCAATCGGATTTTCCCAAGTTTTTTGAACATTCCGAGCAGGATATGGATGCATCGAATATAGAACCAATGTCCTATTCTGAAAAAGTTGACAAGCAGAATCATGAACTAGATGCAGTTGAAAGCGGCGAGAAACCCTTTGACCGAGATAACACGCATGAAGTGGGAAATTACGGTGAAATGAAAACCGATCAGGATTTAAGAGTAAAGGGTTATAAGCGGATTTCCAATGATATGGTAACGGATATTGATGAGAATGGACATCAAGGGCTGGATGGTGTATATTACAATGAAAAGGGCTCTCCGCAGTATATTATTGTAGATGCAAAATATGGTTCGGCAAAATTAAATCCAAACACAGCAGATGGCAAACAAATGTGCGAAAACTGGATTGATAAAAGACTGGATAAAGATCTAGGGAAAGAAAAAGCAGATGAAATTCGTATGGAAAAGCTGTTAAATCCAGATAATGTAGGTGCGTATGTGGCACACGTGGAGGAGGATGGAAAGGTATCCTATGATAAACTAGACGAGAATGCCAATGTTGTTGAAAGAGGGGTAGATTTATGAGCAGGGAATTATATAAGGATGATAGGTATTTTGAAGATTTCATAATTTATCAAAACAAAAGGATAGAGAAATTTGAGGATACTCTGACAAAATTGGGAGAAGGGGATAGCTCTAAAGTAAAGCAGTGCCAGCGGATTCTTGCAAATTTTTACAAGGACTTGCTGTCAGCAAAGTATTCTGTCGGTGCTGTCAAACAGGAAGTACAGCGGATTTATTTTCAATATTTAAAAGCATTAAAACAGTGTTCTATTTCTGACTATGCTGAAATGGTTGATATTCTGTCATTGGCAATACTGTTTGATACTGCAGCAGACGACATTCGATTTGCACTAGAAAATACAGAGTATGCATCAGATGCTTTGGTTTCTATCTTAAAAAGAAAAATCTTAGGTGATAAGCAGACTTTGGAAAATGGTCAATTACTCTTTTCAGAACCATATGAAATGTTTTATCAGTTTTTAATAGGCAGTATTAATACAGACTGTTTTGTAGAGTTTATGGAAAATAAATGGTATGCTTTATGCAGTGAATTTGCATGGTTTGACAGTCATAAAAGTACAGAAAATATTTATGTCGGATACTGGTCGTGGCTGGCGGGGGCAGCACTTAAAATAAATGCCGCTGTAGTATCAGAGAAACAATATATACCTTGTGGCTTATTATAGTAGTTGCTAAGAAACTGTTAAGATATAACTTTAAAATAGTGCGCGGAATATAGAATAAGTTATTTTTAAATAGTTCCGAAGTGCAGTGAAACGGATATGGATAAAAGGGAGCATCTTTATTATAAGGGATGCTCTTTTTTATGCACTCGGGCACTCAAAGAAAGGTTGTCAGCAAAGCCGACGAGTACACGACATACGAGAAGGGAAGATGAAATTTTTCTACTCGATTGCGCAGACCCATGCAGAGAGAATATGCCGCATCGGCGGCGTACGAGAAGGGAAGAGGAATTTTTTCTACTTGATTGCGCAGACCGTTGCAGGGGAAATAAGACATTAAGGCAGCGAAGGTAACTTTTCCACTATACTCACAAGCAATAAATTTTACCATATCACTCAAGTGAATTACACTCGCAAGCCGTCGTTATTGGCAAATTTAAGCCCTCGTTATTATAGATTGCAAAAAATTTAAAAAAATTTTCCGAATTGCTCTCGTATAGACGAAATATGTCCACAAAAAAATTATAATAGTAGATATACGAAGGATTTTGTTTTAGGGCGCAGTCCTTTGTGCATTCAAAATAAAGGAGAGATTTTTATGACGCAAAAAAAGAATATCGTTTTATCTACAACAGAGCCTATAACAGATGGAGGCAGGAAGTACAATTTTTTATATTTTATAGGAGCAATTGCGGGATTTATATTGGGCATATGCTTAGGCAATTTTGGGGGAGGAATTTTTTTTGCCGTAATTGGTATGCTGGCAGCTTGGGGGATAAAAAATTTAATATGCAATTTTACGGCGAATGATTTAAGAGGGATGACCTTTAACTGTTCTGGGAAAGTGCCATACGATTATCTTATTCAAAAACTTCAACCGTATCTGCTTCCGTTGAATATGACCATTGAGTGCGGAACAGTTGGGAATCCTATTATTTCATATAAGGGTCTTATCTATGATGTGACATACAATGAAGATAATACTTTTACTATCTGGTGGAGGCAGTCTTTGGTAAAAGCATTTATTACAAGCAATGAATACATAAGCGTTTACAGAAAAGCATCCGTTGCCTATGGGATTATCGCATATCATATTCAGCAGATTTGTAGTGAAGAAGCAGAGAATAAATTTACTGCGAAAAGCGTAGAAAGCGATACAACAAATAATATGGCAAATATTTCGTTTGACAAAAATCCTGCCAATAATACGCCAATATATCCACAGTCTATAAATGCTGCAGGCAGTGGAAAGGAGAAAAAGAAAACTGTATTTCGGGTGATAGCCACATTTTTTGCAATTGTTGTAATTGGACTGGCAGCACTCTATTTTATAGGCGTTTTAGAGGAAAACAAGTATATCAATTATGTAAAAGAAGGCAGTCCGGAAATATACCCAAATATAACATATGAAGAAGCTTTTCATGACTTTTTTTATAATCCAAAATGGAAATATTTTGAATCGGAAAAAGGAGCAGATGTAGTTGAATTTACAGGCGGATGCTACTATGCAGATACGAAAGTTACTGTAACAATGCAGTTTGTTTTGGATATTGATGATGGAACATTTACACTCGAATATTTTGGTATGAATGATGTGCCGCAGACAGAATTTATGATGTTAGTAATTATTGAAAAAGTATTTGAAAGCTATGGAACAGCGGATACGGATCATGTGATTGAAGAAGATATTGGGAAACCAGTGGCGAAAGCTGAAAGTTTTTTAACAAGAACGGATAATTTTTTAACAGAAGAAACGGAAGATAATTACGATGATTTACTAGAGCCGCAGGTTACGGAGGAGATTTATGATGATACGACAAATCGTGAATTACATGGTTCTGAAAATATTGAAAATAAAAAAATAGATTATTCTTTGTGGGAAGATGCTTACCAGAGAAGCACAGGGCCATCTTCTTCAATATTTATTGATGCGATAGATGAGAATGGTATTGTATTTACCGCAAGTATTGGAGCATCAGGTTATACAGCGTATGTGGATATGCGGGAGTTTTATGCGGAATGGATAGAAGAAAATATGGCGCTTTACAAAGAAGGTTCGGAATATGAACTATACTTTGTATTAAATGAAGATGGAAGTATTTACGTTAGTGAAAATGCACCTTATTATGGAGATATTGGGCTTGCTGGTTACTATACAAAGGAATCCAATGCGGTTTACCCAGACTGTGAGTTTGTATTTCCGCAGAGCGCAGATAGATATATTTCCGTGGAAGAATGTGAAGGATTATATGAGTTAGAGTGTAAAATAGCCAGAAATGAAATTTACGCACGGCATGGACGAAAATTTGCGGATGAATCTTTGCAGGGATATTTTGACGTATGTTCATGGTATAACGGTATCATCGAACCAGAGGATTTTTCCACAGAGGTATTAAATAATTATGAACTGGAAAATCTCAGGATAATCGGCGAATATGAAACGAAAATGGGATATCAATAAAAATGCGGAGGGATAAAGTATGTGTGACATGTATTCTGATAAAATTAGCCGTGTCTTATATATATATTCAATGTTGATGCGTGGTCAGATATTAAAAAAGAAAGAACTTGTGCAAGATATCGGTGTCAGTGCGAGAAGTATTCAAAGAGATTTAGAAAATATACGAGATTTTTTGGATAAGAAATATGTGAAAGAAGGATATGGTAGTCAGTTAATTTATAATTATCATGAAAAAGGTTACTGCTTGGAAGAATATACACAGTTAAGACTTTCTTATGATGAAGTGCTTGCTATCAGCAAAATTCTTTTGGAAAGCCGTGCTTTTACAAAAAGGGAAATGATGTACATACTGGACAAGCTGATTGAGGATTATATTCCGTGGGAAAGCAGAGCGGCGATAAATGATATGCTAAATAATGAAAGATTTCATTATATTGAACTATGTAATTGCAATGCATTTTTGGATAAGTTAACTCCACTAAGTCAAGCAATCCGAGAAAATCGTATTATACGAATAAAATATGATAAGTTAGAAGAATCTGCGACAGTAGAGCGAAGATTGGAACCATTAGCAATCCTGTTTTCGGAATACTATTTTTATTTGGTTGGATTTATTGAAAATATGAATAAAACGGAAACCTTTGAAAATTCTGAGGATATATTTCCTACGATATATCGTATTGACCAGATTCAGCATATAGAAGTTTTAGAGGAGCATTTTAGAATACCCTATGCAAATCGTTTTGAGGAAGGAGAGTACAGGAAACATTTTCAGTATTTATATGACGGGAAACCTCAAAAAGTCAGATTCAAGTATACAGGCACATCAGTAGAATCCGTTCTTGACTATCTGCCTACGGCAAGGATTCTTAATGAAGAAAATGGTGTATATTTAATGGAGGCAGAAGTATTTGGGAAAGGGATTGATATGTGGGTGAGAAGTCAGGGGGATAATATAACAGAATTTCAGGTGATATAAGGTATGAATATGGTAATAACCTTTATCAAAGCGTGGAATAAAATTTTGGTAATCAGCAGAGAGGGAGGTATAGGTTTTGGTATTTGATACAATAAGTTGTGGATTCGAGAGGTTACTATTCACTGGTAAGGGAGCCGCTGATAGCAACGGAATAGCTGAATTTATGGGCATTCCATACCCGTGGAAAGTGACCTTCAAGAAAGGAATTGATGGATATGGACAGAATGAACAGATTGTAAAATATAAATATGTATGATAAGATAATTGAAAGGATAGAAGATTATGAAAATGCTAAAGAAAGGGGCTTGATTATAAGAAAATATGAATAAGAAAAACGAGTTACAGAATATAAATAATAATACAAAATCAATAGAAAAACAGGATATATACAACAATACAAAATCAAAAGAAAAACAGAATACACAAAATAACAC
>VSNQ01000069.1 GCA_009774395.1 Lachnospiraceae bacterium | reverse complement strand
GAGATGCATCAAGCCACCACGAAGTGGTTTTGCATGGCTTGATGCCTGTAACAGGAAGCCAAAGGCTGAACTGTTACAAGATATATGATGTTATGGAATAATAATGTGATTAGCATATATAAGCATTCGCCAATATAAATTAAATAACGACAATATTTTACCAGATACCCCCATAAAATAACACATTACTTTGTTAATTTTTTACAAAAACTTTTAATTTTTCGACAGAAAACGCTTTAATATTCGTCAAGTATATGATACAATTTATTTAATCGTATAAAAATTGTAAAGCATAAAGGGGAGCTAAGAATGAAAATTATTGTTCATGACCTGTCGAAGGATGACTGGCAGGGGCTTGAACTGCGTCTGCGGGAAGGCGATATCGTGGTAAGTCAAGATAACAACTGTGATATCAGTGATTATATTGATAATTGCGGTCAACTAGTGTTTATCAGTAGATGTGTCTATGGAAGTTTCAGTCCTTTTATCAAAGGAGTTTTGGATAAATGCAAGGCTTCGTATGAATCGAAAATGGAGCTGCGGCTTGGTCAGACCCATTATGGGATTAAACATGAGTTTAAAAATGCATTTGTTATGATTTGCTGTTTCTATGGCGGTAATATCACTGCATTAGAGGAGCAGTCAGCACGTGTGTTGGCATTGTCAAACGGCGTTTCGCTGCGTGCGGGAGCAGTAAGGATATTTTTCTACGATACAATGGAAAAGATAAAACAATTAAATGACAATTTTTTACAATGAATTTTTAATCTGTGTCGATTTTAGGCAAAAGATTCCTGGTAAATCTGCCGATATAATATATAGAGTTATTTAAAAATATATGTTATATATTGTATAGTAAATAAATTACAAAAGGAGCAGGCAGATGATATTGTTTTTAAATGATGGCAAAGTTTCGGAGCAAGAAGGAATTGATACACTCCGCAAACTCAGAGAAAATATCGGCAAAGAAGAAGTGACAGCAGTGAATATGACAGGAGTGGTGGATTGGTATAAAACTCATAGGGCATTGGAGGAGGCAAATGCGCTGGTGCTTGCCTGCAATGTCAGCATGGGAGGAATACCGGCTGATATTCTCCGATTCTTGGAAACGGTGGAGCAGGCGGTAATTGAAGGTGAGAGCATACCTGGTAAGTTTTATGCGATTTTATATACGGATTTATATGAGGGCGAACAGACAAGTGTTGCAATGGGAATTTTAAAGAGCTTCTGCTGTCATGCAAATATAACATGGGGCAGAGGACTTGGCATTGGTGGAAGCAATATGGCTGCTGTAAAAAAACCGTCGTTTTTCCCGTTGTTTTGCAATAAGAGCAAAGCGCGTGCAGCGGTGAATCATCTTTCCGTACCAATAATAGAACACGCGTTGTATATTCGGGAACATATGCAGGGGCTGGATCATTTTATCAGTCCGCAGGGTGTATCGAAAGACCGTTATATGCGACGTGTAAATTATTATGCAAGGAAAAATCATCGCATAAAAATTGCCCATGACTAGGCTGAGATATATTTTTTAGAAAAATTATCGTTGTTTTCGACAGTAATATACAGCCTATTTTGTAAGATTTCCACGTCTTTTGGTAGAATATCCGTACGGTTGTAGTTATCTCGTGAAAAATGCGATAAGAAATTGTTGCAAGATAAATTGACATTCTTATATAATAGTCATTGCCAAATACTGCTAGATTTTGTAATTATGTAGCTGTTTTAAGAAATTATTAGAATACGGCGGTGAAAAATCTTTCAGAAATGGGGTTAATAACGGGAGTGCCGTAAGGCAATATAAGAATGGAGGATAAGTATGGACCAATTAAACGTAATGACACAGCAGGATAATGAAAAGATATTCAGAATACTGAGCGATTTATTAACAAAGGATAAAGAGTTTCAGATTATGATTACCGTACCAGCAAGCTCCAAAAGTACAGACGAGGAAGGTAATAGCTTATTTGTCAGCAAGATAGACAGCAAAGTCGAGAATAAAAAGGAAAAAGATGAGCACGATCTGGAAAAAGACGTGACAGATATGATACATGAAATTGGTGTTCCGGCACATATTAAAGGCTATCAATATTTAAGGGAAGCAATTATGATGTCGGTTGAGGATATTGAGATGCTCAACTCTATTACGAAAATCTTATATCCATCAATAGCAAAAAAATATCAAACTACCCCAAGCCGTGTAGAAAGAGCAATTCGGCATGCAATAGAAGTAGCATGGAGCAGAGGAAAAATGGAAACGCTTGATGCATTCTTTGGTTACACGATTAATATTGGCAAGGGCAAACCGACCAATTCGGAGTTTATTGCACTGATTGCCGATAAAATTAGACTGCATTACCGAAATTAGTGTTCGGCATGTTATATTTTATGAAAAGTCAGCCGTATTTCTTTACAGGCAGAGGGGGTTTGGTGTATAATTATTTTATATCATTACATCCCCGGCAGGGATACGAAGTGAGGAAAGGGATTTGACTATGAAAAATATTTTGTTTGTGGCTTCAGAAGGTGTACCATTTATTAAGACAGGCGGTCTTGCAGATGTAGTAGGCTCATTGCCGAAGTATTATGACAAGCGATATTTTGATGCGAGGGTGATACTGCCGAAATATATGTGTATGTCAGACCACATGAAATCCTTAATGCAGTACAGAACAAATTTTTATATGGATTTTATGGGACAGAATGAATACGTGGGCGTATTTGAGGCACAGTATGACGGAATTACTTATTACTTTATTGACAATGAGAAAATGTTTGGAGGATTTCGTCCATATGATGATAATGTTATCGGGGAGATAACCAAATTCGTATTTTTCTCAAAGGCAGCATTGTCTATTCTGCCGGTTATTGGATTTAAGCCAGATTTGGTACATTGTCACGATTGGCAGACAGGTATTATTCCGGTTTACTTAAAAGAACGTTTTGCGCAGGGGGATTTTTATAGAGGAATTAAGACAGTTATGACAATTCATAACTTAAAATTCCAGGGAATTTATGATATTAATACGGTGCAGAGAATTACAGGACTTGACAAGTCTTATTTTGCGCCGGATAAATTAGGGTATTTTAAGGACGGCAATTTGTTGAAAGGCGGCCTTACCTATGCAGATGCAATTACAACGGTTAGCGATACTTATGCGGAAGAAATTAAGACAGATTTTTACGGCGAGAAGTTAAATGGACTGCTTACAGCCAGAAGCAGAGATTTGCGTGGTATTGTAAATGGGATTGATTATGATGATTACAATCCTGAAACGGATGAGTATATTGTGCATCGTTATAATGCAGAGAACTTCCGGAAAGAGAAGATTAAGAATAAAAGGGATTTGCAGCGGCAGCTTGGTATGGAAGAAAATGACAAGCTGTTGATGATCGGTATTGTTTCAAGACTTACAGATCAAAAGGGTATGGATTTGGTTTCCTATATAATGGATGAAATGTGCAGCAGGGACAGCATTCAGCTTGTTGTGTTGGGAACTGGAGAGGAACAGTATGAGAATACATTCCGCCATTTTGATTGGAAATACCACGGGAAGGTATCTGCAAATATCTTTTATTCCGAGGAACTTTCGCATAGGATATATGCTTCCTGTGATGCATTTTTGATGCCGTCTTTATTTGAGCCTTGCGGATTAAGCCAGTTAATGGCACTTCGTTATGGTACCGTGCCGATTGTTCGTGAAACAGGCGGATTGAAAGATACCGTAGAACCGTATAATGAATACGAGAATACGGGAACTGGATTTAGCTTTGTAAACTATAATGCGCATGAGATGTTGCAGACAATCCGGTATGCGGAGAGAATTTATTATGATAGAAAGCGCGATTGGAATAAGATTGTTGATAGAGCAATGGCAGTTGATTATTCTTGGAATGTATCAGCATTGAAATATCAAGAAATGTATGACTGGCTGATTGGGTAAGTATTTGAAGACAAGTATTTGAATAAAAAAGAGTGAAAGTGCTAAGGCGGTAGAATATATCGCCTTAGTTTTGTGTGCACACGCTGGTGCGGAGAAAATATGCCACTAAAGTGGTGCATCGGCGGCGCGCGAGTAGGGGAAGTAAACTTCCCTACTCGATTGTGGTGCGTTGTGGAAAAGAGGGAATCGCATGGCTTTTGATGGGGTAACAATTGCAGGAATTGTCAAGGAATTACAGGAAAAAATTGTCGGTGGAAGGATTTATAAAATTGCGCAGCCAGAGAAGGACGAGCTGCTTCTAACAATTAAAAATAATGGCGGGCAGGTGCGGCTGTTTATGTCGGCGGATGCTTCCCTTCCGTTAATTTATTTGACCGATAAGAATAAGACAAGCCCAATGACAGCGCCGAATTTCTGTATGCTTCTTAGAAAACATTTGCAGAATGCGCGGATTGTTTCGGTGATCCAGCCTGAATTGGAGCGGATTGTTCGGTTGGAATTGGAACACTTAAATGAACTTGGCGATTTGTGCAGGAAATTTTTACTGATTGAGTTAATGGGAAAACACAGTAATATTATTTTCTGTGATGATAAGGATATGATAATTGACAGCATTAAGCATATTTCTGGTATGGTGAGTTCTGTGCGTGAAGTGCTCCCAGGACGCACTTATTTTATTCCGAAAACACAGGAAAAGGCGGAACTTCTGCCGCTTGCGGCACAGGAAATCGAACAGATATTGTGCAGCCAGAGTATAGCTGTTTTTAAGGCGGTTTATACGAAATTTACAGGGATTTCGCCGTGCATTGCGCATGAAATCTGCTACCGTGCCAGTGTGGAATCGGATAAGCCAATGAATGCGTTGACCGCAGAAGAGCGCGCATCTGTTTCACAGCAGTTATTTTTGCTGGCACAAGATATCCGAAACGGTGTTTTTACACCAAATGTTGTCTATGAAAACAAGCAGCCCGCAGAGTATGCAGCAACAAGACTGACTTCCTACGGGGAAGGGCAGATGCGGGAATTTCAGAATATTTCAGAACTTTTGGAGTATTATTATGCAGAAAAAAATGTAATTACGCGTATCCGGCAGCGATCAGTCGATTTGCGCAGAATTGTGCAGACGGCATTGGAGCGGAATGTAAAAAAATATGATTTGCAGGTAAAGCAGTTAGCGGATACGCAAAAACGTGAGAAATACAGGGTTTATGGCGAACTGCTCAATGCGTATGGTTATAATGTAGAGCAAGGCGCGAAATCAATGGAAGCATGGAATTATTACGAGGAGAAAAATATTACAATTCCGCTTGATCCTACGCTGACTGCGGGTGAGAATGCAAAGAAATATTTTGAAAAATATCAGAAGATGAAGCGCACTTATGAAGCGCTTTCTACGCTGACAAAGGAAACAAAGGATGAAATTACGCATCTTTCTTCCATTAGCACGGCTTTGGATATTGCGCTGAAAGAGGAGGATTTGGTGCAGATAAAGGAAGAATTAATTGAGAGCGGCTATATTCGGCGCAAGGGGAATGTGAAGCGTGAGAAGGTGACTTCCAAGCCATTTCACTATATTAGCAGTGACGGATATCATATTTATGTAGGGAAAAATAATTACCAGAACGAAGAATTAACGTTTAAGCTTGCGGTTGGAAATGATTGGTGGTTTCATGCAAAGGGGTATCCTGGCTCGCACGTTGTAGTAAAAACAAATGGGGACGAGCTGCCGGATCGCACATTTGAGGAAGCAGGAAAGCTTGCTGCCTATTATTCGCAGGCAAGAGGGCAGGAGAAAGTTGAAATTGATTATACACAAAAGAAAAATGTTAAGAAACCAAACGGATCGAAACCAGGGTTTGTGGTTTATTATACAAATTATTCATTGGTTATTGGATCGGATATTGCAGGCTTGCAGCAGGTTGAGGATTAAATCTGCTGCAAGCCAAAGGAAAAAGTTTTAGCTGCCTGCCCCTGAAAAATAAAAGACGGGGCTTTTGGTATGAAATGGAAGCCGGCAGCCTCGGGGCAGCAGATAGGCATGTTCGTGATGAATGGATAAACGATTTTCGATCATACCATCCGTAATAATTAGAATTGGCCCGTCTTTGGGAAAGTCTTTGGCGTTGTGCAGCAGCGTAACAGCGGGCTGGAGCACCGTGCCGCCGCGTCCTTGGACACGGACACGGCCCGCGATATCCTCCACAGACAAATATCCGGCGTCGTAGGGTTGTGCATCACAGAATACAACACGTGCCATGGGAACTTCTTTTGCAGTGGCATAGCTTGCGATAGAGCCCAGCGCCATTCCAAGAAGTTTGGCGCTCATAGAGCCGGAAGTATCAATAATTACGCCGAATGTCCGGCTGTATTCTGAAATGGCAGCCGATTCATAGTGTGGTCTGGGGATATCCGGCGTAGATGCCTGCCGTCTGCTGGGGCGTGCGTAAGTTCTGTGTTTTTCCAAAGGTTCAAAATGCAGATCAAACCAGTTGGCAAGTTGTACATCCCAAGGAATTACAGGCATAGAAAGTGCGCGGATTTCTTCAATTAATCCTGCTGGAAGATAGCCGCGTTCATGCTGTTTGTGATATTCTAAACCTTGCTGTAATGCCTCTTTGCAGAAATCGTCAAGCGTGGTAATCTGTCGTCTGTTTTGCGTAGGAAGTTGATTTGTGCCGTTTCCTAGGATATCGCCGCCGCCGTTCCCGTGATAGGTGTTTAGTTTGCGGTATTTGCGCATATCAGAAAGCATTTGATCATAAATGGATTCTGCGGACATTCCTCTTAATGTTTCGTCATATAAGCTGCCATCTTGCGGCATTTCGCCGATTTGCATTTCATTTAACCAACTGTTAATTACAAAATCGCAGGCAATATTCCATAAATAGGGATCGCGTCCTTGACAGCGTTCCCGATGAAGCAGTCCAGCGTGAAGATATTCATGTGCAAGGATAAATTTCCAATGTTCTTGGCTGTACCTGTTGGCAGGATTAATATAGATTTCCTGCACATCGGTATCAATGGCAGCAATTTGAATATCGTATTGATAGCATACACGATAGTCTTCAATAATGGAAAAATGTGATGCCAGACCGCCGAGCAGTGGATAGTGATCGATAAACCATTTCGCGGCTTTTTGAGCAGGTGTGTTTGCAGGATTGGAAAGCGTATGCCCGCCGGCTTGGCTGACAGCATCTGTGACACAGTTTGCCATATGGCAGGCAAACTGTGCAGCAAAACGGTTGTGATCTCCATTTTCTGTATGATAAGTAAGTGGGTTTTGCAAGCCAATCATATCACATTGATTGGGTGCTCCCGTGCCAAATAATTGTTCGGAGTCAGAAAAATGATTTTCGATAAGATAGGAATAAATCTGTAGTTCATCTTTCTGACTGCCCGTTAGCAGAGGATTATGGATATCGAATAAAGGTTCGCCTACTTTAATATCTATAAGAAAACGATCAATATAGATATCACACGCTTCGTTCCATAGAAAAGGCTGGAAGGATACCTTGCGGATTGGCTTGCCGTCGGAGTCTTCTATTTCATATGCTGGCATATTTTCTGCGTCAAAATGCCCAAAAGCGAGATGAAGCAGACAATGCGCAATCAGAAACAGCCATTGTTTTGGCGCAAGCAAAATATCTTGATTCAGATAAATATACCCATCACTGTTCACCAAAGCCGGTGTAGTTTTGCCAAGTGCCTGCTGATTGCGGGGCAGCAGTTCACCTTTTAAGCCGCCAAATAAGGAGTGATTGTGCAACAGTCTCATACCCGCTTGCAAATTTTTTTCCGCAGGTGATAATTTCTTTTTTCCGTGTTTCCCAGATGATTTTGATGCCATAATTTTCTCCGTTTATAAAAATTTTCAATGATTTTTTCGGTAATGAAAGAAAAACCGATATACGCTATACCAAACGCGGCAAGTCACGTATAATTTCTATCATAAACCATTCGGGAAGGACTTGCCCTTCGTCAGCAGATACAACCATTTGTGCAATTTCGTTGCTGATAGCGGATAAGTCCTTTATCAGTGATTTGGCACGGTGGACAAAAAATTTTGCGTCTGCGCCTAAATGTTGTTTTTCCTTAGGCAGCTCATGCAAAAGCTGACCGCGGAACGACTGTGCCAGAAAATATAAAACATCCCGTTCCTCTGGCTTTGCGGGCCAGCGCGCATCTCCTTTTATAATATCTGCCAAAAGATGCGTATTGCTAAGTTGTTTGATAAATGCAAGAAACATTCCGGCGTGCTTGGCGCAGATGCAGCCATAGACAAGCATTTTTAAGTAATCGTCGGACAACTCCTTTTTTCCGGCACCGGATTCCTTAAGTGCATCGCTTAACATATGCCATGAACGGGGAGTAGAATACGGATCTTCTGTTTTGGGCGGTTCGGAAAATAAATGGTCGGGGCGGCTGGTAAGATAGTCTGTTACCCAGGGATGAATCCCGTTTTCATAAGCCCAGCTTAACCATTCTGTGGCATCTGCTTTCATTTGCACGTGAAACATACGATTGATAAGTGCAGAGGACATTGTCTTAACAATTGCGCTGTCCTGTGCGCGATTTCCAGCGCCGATAACAATACTGCCCTCTGGTAGATGATATTCGCCAATGCGTTTTTCATGAATCAGACTGTAAAAAGCTTTCTGTACTTCTTGTGAGCAGGCGTTTAACTCATCCAGAAATAGAACATAAGGTTCTTTTCTTGCAATGATTTTTGGAGGCAGAAATTCAGAGGTTTCTCCTTTAATCTGCGGAATCCCAATAATATCCTCTGGTGCTAACTGACTTCCTAGCAGCGATACACAAGGAAGTCCAACCGTGGCGGCAAAATGTTCAACGAGCGCTGATTTGCCGATACCCGGCGCACCCCAGATAAAAACCGGACGAACCGGCGCAATATTTAATAAGATTTCCAGTAAACCGCTTTGCGTGGCGGTAATCGGCAAATTCATAACGAGCAGCCTTCTTTCTATGTTTTTATCACGATATAATAATAGACATGAATAATAAATGGGTAATCCCACAATCCATTGACTATTATAATAGGAAATGTTTGGAATGACAATAGAAATCTTTTTTATGAACAAACTCTGATTACAGTTTGGTTTTATTGAATTATAACAAACTTCTTGTTTTAGAGATTATTTAGAGATGCGTTTGTTATACTTGTTTTATAAAAACAAATGGAATGGAGGAAATAGAATGAAAAGACGATTTTTACAAGCGGCAGTGCTGACTTCCTGCGTGTGGCTGCTGACTGCCTGCGGAAATTCAAAACAGGCTGCTATGGAGAATACAGTGGAGGATGCTTCTACAAATGTAGCGACGGACGGTGGCAAAAATCCGATGACAGTTGCGGATAATAGGGATAATGTCGATATGCCTGTGGGAATGGGGCGTTATGTAGAGAAAAATGTGATGGATCGAGGAGGCAAGTTTGCGTCAGATATACAGAGAATGGCGGATGGCACATTGGTATTGTTTAATGCTTCGGGAAAATATCTCTCAAAGGATAACGGCGATAGTTGGGAATTACAAGAATTGGACTGGTTAAACGCATTTACGGCGGAAAATTATATTGCGCAGGTGTCCGTTTCAAAAGAGGGCATGATTGCTATGGCGTATTATAAAAGCGGAGAATCCGAGGAAACAGGAAATATTGTAACTTATTATCAACTGGTTACGCCGGACGGGGTGCAGATTCCGTTTGATATGGGAATATCCGGTGATGAAAGGGGGATTACTGATTTCTGTTTTACGGAAACGGGCAGGCTTTTTGCAGGGGTACATAACAATGCGGTTTATGAAATTAGCACAACAGATGGAAGCAGTAAGAAGGCTTTTTCCTTGGAGGAGGTGCCGACTTATTTAACGGTATGTCAGAAAGATATTCTGCTTTGCGCGGGGATGGATAAGGTATACCTTTATGATTTAAAGAGTGGGGATTTTCTTGAGGATGCTGTTTTGCAGGATTTTATTAAAGAGAATTATACAAGAGTAGAGGGATTTGGAGAGAATCGTTATAATGTGTATTTATTTGGCGGTGAGGAAAATATTGTGTATCTTGCAGGCAAAAAGGGGCTGCATCGCCATGTAATCGGTGGGAGTTCGGTAGAACAGATTATTGATGGCAGCAGTTCTTCGTTCGGCGATCCGTCACATTTAATAGAGCTTGCGGTAATGCTTGATAATCAAGAATTTTTGGCGTTGTTTTCCGATAATAACGTGATAAAATATACCTATGACGCAGAAATTCCCAGTGTGCCAAACGATAGGATTATCGTATACAGTCTTGAGGAAAATAGTACCGTTCGGCAGGCTATTACAGTGTATCAAACAGCAAATCCTGATATGCAGATTACCTATGAGATTGGTATGGAAGACGACAGTATTACAAGAGAAGATGCACTGAAAAAATTAAGTACAGGGTTGTTAAACGGCAGTGGGCCGGATGTACTGATATTGGATAAAATGCCGTATAATTCTTATATAGACAAAGGCGTTTTAATGGATATCCATGATGTTGCGGAGGGGCTGCAGGGAGAAAATGGGCTTTTGACAAATTTAATTACGCCTTTGTATACAAATAATCGTTTATATATGCTACCAGCGGAATTTCGGCTGCCAATGATTGCGGGACACCAAGAAGACATTGCGAATATCAATGATTATCAAGGGATTGCGGAAGCAGTGGAAGCGATGCGCAAGAAGTATCCCAATACGGATTTAATTGAGAAATCTTCGGAAACCGGAGTATTGAAAACATTTTTTATGGTGTGTGAGCCGTCGTGGAAATTGGGAAATGGTGATTTGGATCAGGAAAAGTTAAAGGAATTTTTAGAACAGTCAAAGCGAATTTATAATGCGCAGATGGAAAGCCTGCCGCAGACTGTATTGGACGATTATAACGAAATGAACGAATATTGGTTGAAGGAGGAAGGCGTAAGCTTTGAGGACAGCCGATATTTTAATCGTTTGGGAAGCAAGAGCACCTCTTATATTTGCAATGATATTCAGTTGATGTGCGGAGCAAGCAGCAGTATTGATGACTATGCAGGTATTTTATCGACAGTAAGGATAAATGGATTTGAAGATACACAGCTAAGACGTATGGACGGGCAGAGCCAAAATGTATATTATCCGCTGACATTGGCGGGAATTAATGCGGCGACGTCTAACCGTGAGAAGGCAGTATTGTTCCTGCAAACGTTATTGGGCAAAGAAGTGCAGGATTTGGTATATTATGGTTATCCTGTTTTGCAGAGTGCCTTTGAGGGTAAGCTGCAGCCAGATTTAAGCCGTGTAGAGGAGGATGGAGCGTTCTCATGGCTTGGGGGAAGCACTGCCGAAGGAAAGTCATTCGATTTTGTTGTCTATTGGCCGGAGGAGGCGCAGCTTCAGCAGCTTAGAGATTACGCGAATCAGTCTAATACACCATATTTACAAGATATTGTCTTAGAGGAAGCCTTGTGCAAAGAGGGTGCAAAATATCTAAACGGCAGCCAGGATCTAGATACAACAGTGAAGGCAATTATGGATAATATTGCAATTTATCTTATGGAATAACGTGACGAGGGTTTAAAAATTTATGAAGTATCCAAAGCGAATAAAAAGAAGAAGATTGCATAAGGAACGGCGGGCATTTGCCGCCTTCCTAGCCCCCAGCTTTATTGGGGTTATGATATTTGTGCTGCTGCCGTTTGTAGATGTAATACAACGCTCTTTTATGACGGTAATGTCAGGAAAATTTGTCGGACTGGATAACTATAAAAAAGTGTTTACCAATCAGGCATTTATTCTGGCAGTGAAAAACACCCTGCATTTTATCGGCACAGCCATTCCACTGCTGGTGCTTCTTGGACTGGCGGCAGCATTGGTTTTAAGTAAAATAAAAGAAATCAGCATAATAAAAAGTTTGTATCTTTTTCCGATGGCAATGCCGACGGCAACGGTAGTGATTGTTTGGCGGATGTTTTTTTTCAAACAGGATTTTAACAGTTTGGTTATCAGCTATTTATGGAAAAACACAGGATATACGATTGTCTTATGGCTTGCTGGAATTGCGGCGATTCCAAATGAATTAATTGAGGCGGCACGTGTTGACGGGGCAAACCGTTGGAAATGTTTTATTTTTGTAAAACTTCCCTGTTTAAAAGGGAGTGTTTATACGATTGTTGTGTTGTCCTTTTTAAATTCTGTAAAAATATACCGTGAAGCATATCTGGTTGCTGGTTCGTACCCAGGGCAGGATATTTATTTAATTCAGCATACTTTTAACAATTGGTATGTGAATTTAGATTTTGATAAGCTGGCGGCTGCGACTGTGGTGGTAGGAAGCGTGCTGTTTGTTGTGATTATACTGCTGAATTTTTTATGGAACAGAGAATTATAATATAGAGGAGTTTGAGAGAATGCGGATAAGGAAGCTGATGCGTAAATCAGCGGAATTGGTAATAAAATTAATATTTATTGCAGTGGGTGTAATAATCTGTATGCCAGTTTTTTTGGTGGTTACAGGATCGGTAATGGGGGATAGTGATTTACGGGAATGCCTGGCACCGGTGTTTTTGGAGGGACGGGGATTTGTCACTTGGAGGGTAATACCGCAGTATCCGACCGTGGAACACTATATTCGGCTATTGTTTCAATCGCCGCAGTTTTTTATATTGTTCTGGAATTCTGTAAAATTGGTCGTGCTGATTCTGGCGGGACAGCTATTGGTAGGTGTTCCGGCAGCATGGGCATTTGCTGTGTATCAGGTAAGAGGGAAAAACCTGCTGTTTACAACCTATGTGGTTTTAATGCTGCTGCCGTTTCAGGTAACAATGCTGTCAAGTTATTTAATATTAAATAAGCTGCAGTTACTAAATACACATTGGGCGGTTATTTTGCCGGCAGTGTTTAATACGTTTCCGGTTTTTGTAACATACGGCGGCTTTCGCGCAATCCCGAAAGCGTTAATTGAAGCAGCGCGGATTGACGGTGCGGGAGAATTGTATATATTTTTTCGGATTGGGCTTGGCATTGGCAGAAGCGGGATTCTATCGTCAATGGTGCTGGGATTTTTGGAGTATTGGAATATAATAGAACAGCCATTTGCTTTTTTGGAAGATAAATTTTTGTGGCCGTTATCTCTATATTTGCCAGAAATCGACTGGACGCAGGCAGGATTTGCGTTTGCGGCATCTGTAATTATGTTGATACCGGCAATATTTGTATTTGTAATGGGACAGGATTATTTGGAACAAGGGATTGTTTATTCTGGTATGAAAGTTTAATGGGGTATTGAGATGGAGAAGGATGAAAAGTGGATTAGCCAAGAACGTCTAAAAAAATGGTTAAAGATATTTGTGATTTTTCTTGCTGTTATGTGGGTCTGTACAATTATTTCGAAAAGTATCTATGTGGCACAACTGCCGCGGGTTCAGGTTAAGACGCTGGAAAAGAAATATATTGAACATGTGGTAGAGGGTGATGGGATCGTCGTGGCAGGCGGCGAGCAGGCGGTTAATGTGCTCCCAGGGCTGCGCGTTTCCAATATTAAAGTGCAGGAGGGCGATTTGGTGGAAAAAGGTGACTTGCTGTTTGGAATTGATTTGGAGGATTTATCGGATATGATTTCCGATAAAGAGGCAGAATTGACGAAACAGAGAATGCACTTGTCGGATACGCAGTTTAATCAAATATTGGAGTCGCAGAAAAAGGAGATTGGGATTCTTTGGGCAAAAGAGGACTATGAAAGTGCAGAGAAAGAAACAGCAGTAACTGTAGAACGTGCAAAGCAGACGCTGGCAGAAGCGGAAACGGATTTACATAAGCATCTGGGAACGCCGATACCACACACTTCCGATAAAGACCGCGAAAATGCATGGTTTGACTATAACCAATGGAAACAGCGTGTCTATGATTTAGAGGATAAAATAGCCGCCAAACAGCGCAAAATTGAGGAATTGCAGGAACAACTGCAGAATTTGGAGGTAGAGTCCGCAGAGAAACAGCAGAAAGAAAATATGCAGGCAGGTGAGGGAGAAAAACAGCAGAAAATGGTAAATTTATCGAGCAGTGGAAATCGAAGAACAGCAGAAAATAAAAAACTTATCATGCACAAAAATTTACCAGAAAATATGAAACTTACAACAGATGGAGATCTAACAGGAGATAAAGAACTTACAACAGACGAGAATCCCTCAGAGAATAAAGAACCTACAACAGACGAGAATCCCCCAGAAAATAAAGAACCTACAACAGATGAGAATCCCTCAGAAAATAAAGAACCTACAACAGATGAGAATCCATCAGAAAATAAAGAACCTACAACAGATGAGAATCCATCAGAGAATAAAGAACCTACAACAGATGAGAATCCATCAGAGAATAAAGAGCCTACAACAGACGAGAATCCCCCAGAAAATAAAGAGCCTACGACAGATGAAGACGCAGCAGGAGATAAAGCCCCCACAAATGGTAATCCAGCTGCCGCCGACAAAAACAGCACAGCCGACAGCAGTTCCAATCCCGATAATGCGATTGAGGAGAAAAAAGAAGCATTGCGTCAGGCAGTAAAAAAGGCGAAGGCAGAACTTACGGACTTAAATAATCAGTTAACAGACTTAAATAGAAATTTAGTATCACAGCCCGATTATTCGGCGGAGGAATTGGAGTATGATACTTGGCAGCAGCAGAAGTCGAGTTTGGAAGATGCTGTACAGGCGGCAAAGCGCGCATTGGAGGATGCAAGCTTCCAGCGGGAACAGACGCTTCGACAGAAAGCACGTGAAATTGCAAATGCGGAAGTGGTCAGTCCGGCAGATTCCACAGCTTCGCTCTATGAACTTGAAATTGCCCAATTACAAGAAGATATTGCAAAATTGCAGGCGATTCAAAAGAATAATGGGTTAATCATTGCGGAAGGCAGCGGTTTTATTACAAAGGTACAAATTGCTGTTGGAAGCCGAACAATGGACACCGCAGCGATATTGTTAACAGACGCAGCAGCTCCCTGTCAGTTCAAATGCAGTATTACAAAGGAACAGGGAAAGTATCTCAACTTAGGTGATACAGTGGAATTAAAAGTAAATGGTACAAGTACTACGGGAAGCGCGAAATTGGAAGCGACTGTCGATTATTTAACAGAGGGCGCAGGGGGATATGATATTATATGCCGTCTGCCTCAAAACACTGGACAGCCCGGAGCTGGCGGCAGTATCCGCAAAGCAGTACAGGGTGAACTTCATAATACAATAATCCCGATAGAAGCGCTTTATCAGGAATCGGAAGCATATTATATCTATATATTAAATGAAAAAACGGGCATTCTTGGGAAGGAGAATTATGTCGAAAAAATTAAAGTACGCGTTGCCGATAAAAATGATATTTATGCTGCACTAGAAGCAGGAATTATCGGCAGCGATGTGCAGATCGTAACGTTTTGCTCTGGTACATTAAAACAGGGAGCAAGTGTAAGGCTGGTGGAATAATAGACCAGCCTTTTAAGCAAGAATCAACCAAAGCCGCAAAAATGCATTGTATTCAAGCTGGATTTATTTTATAATATTCAATACAAGGGAAGTTCTAATCGCGCAATCGGAAGGGGATTGCGCAGGTATTGAGAGGACAGTGTAAATGGAAGATTTTAACAAAAGCGATAACAATAGCAACAAAATAAATAAAATGGATATTACAGATAATGGCGGCAGGCATTCTACAATCGACGACGAATCTCAGCATGAAATAGAATTGGATCAGATGAAACAGTTGAATCTGGAATTGAAAACGGCGCTTGAAGCGGCAGAGGCGGCAAATCGGGCAAAGAGCAGTTTTTTGTCGAATATGTCCCATGATATCCGCACACCAATGAATGCAATTTTGGGTATGACATCTATCGGACTTGCGCATATTGATGAGAAGGCACGAGTACAAGACTGCCTTCAGAAAATTCAGTCGGCGTCAAATCATCTAATGAGTTTGGTCAATGATGTGCTGGATATGTCAAGGATTGACAGCGGGCGCATGACTTTAAATGACGAAGTGTTTTCTCTGGCGGATATGGTACATGATATTACCATTATTGTGCGACCACAAGCAATGCAGAAACGCCAAGAATTTCAAATGGAAATCGGGCAAATCTATGAAGAAAATTTAATTGGCGATCCGTTGCGGCTGCGGCAGATTTTGGTAAATATTATTGGAAATGCGGTAAAGTATACACAAGAGGACGGGAGAATATATGTTTATTTTTCACAGCGATTGGAGGAAGAAAATCAGGGAATGCGCAGGATTTTGTTGGATTTTGTTTGTGAGGATAATGGAATCGGCATGAGTCCGGCGTTTTTGGAGCGCATTTTTATGCCGTTTGAGCGGGTGAATAATACAACCATCAGTAAGATTGAGGGGACTGGTCTGGGCATGGCGATTGTTAAAAATTTGTTAGATCGTATGGGCGGCGAGATTAGCGTAGAGAGTGAAGAGGGAAAAGGAAGCTGTTTTCGTGTTACGCTTCCTCTTGCGGTAGCGCCACAAAACCAAATGCCACATACGCTTGTGCAGGGGCAGACAGTATTATTAGCAGGCAATTTTGATGGTAAAGAAATGCAGACAGAACAATATTTAACAGAAAGCGGTTTAAAAGTAGAGTATATTGCAAACGGTATGGAGGTAGTGACTTGGCTTACAGAAGCGCAGTATGAGAATCGTATGCCGTGTGCCTTACTTGTAGGAAAAGAATTGGCGGATATGGCAATGCTGGAATTGGTTTCTCATGTGCGTCACCTTGCTGGCAAGAAATTTCCAATAATATTGGTGGCAGAAGTGGATTGGACGCAATTAGAATATCGTGCTGTACGGGCAGGTGTCAGTGCGTTTGTGCCATGTCCGCTGTTTCAGAGCAGGCTTTTGGCAGTACTGGCAGATTGTGTAGGCGGAGCACAGGAAAAGAAAGAGGATTGTGGAAACGGTAACTACAGCAGATTTCGTATTTTGTTGGTGGAAGATAACGAATTGAATCGAGAGATTGCGCTAGAATTATTGTCAATGACCGGCGTGCAGGTGGAAACAGCGGAGGATGGGCTTTGTGCGGTGAATGCGTTTGAACAGTCGCCAGAGGGATATTTTGATATGATATTAATGGATATTCAGATGCCTGTCATGAATGGTTATGAGGCGTCAAAGCGTATACGGCAGATGAAAAGAACGGATGCAGAAAGTGTCTGGATTGTGGCAATGACTGCTAACGCTTTTGTTGAAGATATTCGTATGTCACAGGAAGCGGGTATGAATGAACACTGCTCTAAGCCAGTGGATATGGATCGACTGCATGATATCCTGCGCAGACAGTTTCAGGCAAGAAAGGAGTAACAATGCAGCCGTATCAAGAAGAATATATTTCCAATTTAAAAGATATCCATATTCTGACTGCGCGCAAAAGGCTGGCGGGATGTTCTTTTGCAACGTATCAGGAGGCGCTTGCGCAGGATAGGCAGCAGGTAAAAGAGAAGATAGAGCGCAATATGTATTTGCTGCGCGAAGAATTGTTTCCATTATTGGATAATCTATTGGATGCGAATGCCGAACAGTTGGAGGAACTGTATAGTTTCGCCAATGAATTGCTGAGTGGGCGCAATGAATTAGATGGAGGGCTGTTTTGTCAGATTCACAAGGCATTGTTAAGCAGGGCACGTCTTTCTAAGGATAGAAATACCATTATACGCGAATTGTACTGGCTGGGAATGGGATTGCATAATATGTGCGGCAAGATGGTAGGGTTGGATTATGCAAAATCCGAGAAATATATGTCGCAGATGCGGCTTTGCTTTGCGGAAGCGGCGGCATATTTAAAATATTTTGATGAAATTGACGACAACGAAACAAGGGGTTATATTTTTCGTTCGCGAGCAAATACATCTTTGGGACAGTTTAAATCTGCAAGTGAAAAGATCCGGCGGGTAAGGCAGACTTTACAGATTTTGCAGGATGAAGGGTATCAAGAAAAGGCACCGGAACTTCCGTGGGAAAGGTATATCTATATGACGCACCAGCAAATGTCGTCAAGTATTTCTTACAGCAGAGAAAACGATATGACTTCACAGGATGTTGCGGATATTATGGAGTCGGCACATATTGTCTATGAAAGACAGATTGCAGATGCAAAAGAAAGAAATGCAACGTTGCCAGTAAAATCAGCGTTTTCTTGTTTTGCAACAGAGTATTACTGTGGATTATCTGTGTTAGAGGAATTGCTTGCAAATATGGAAACATTGATGGACGCAGCAGACAGCACCGATTTTTCTTCAGAAAGTATGTATGGAATCATTTCCCTTCCCGCATTCTACAGCCAATATCTGCGGGAATATCCGGAGTATTTAGCAGGACGGGAAGAATATTTAGAAGGGTTGTACCAGCGTGTTTTGGATTATGTGGATATTTTTCCAGAAGCGGGGAAAAACGAGCAGATTTTCTATTTTTTGCGTCAGCTTTCAACGGCTTTTATAGAAATACAGCACAGTATTACTTATGGGATGTTTCAACAAAAAATTATGATACGCTTTGCACCAGATATCTATGTGCATTCATGGGTAGTCGGTGCAGCGGCATCTGCATTGTGTGCAGTGATTATGGAGGAGGAGCCGACGTTTTTCGATGATATTGCACATATTCGTGCGATTCTTGACCCAGAAAAGAAACAACAGTATGTGCGGACGTATGCAATGGAGTGCGGCCTGTTTCATGATGTGGGCAAAATTAATTTTATGAGCCTGTATTCGCAGACCGCAAGACAGTGGTTTGCGCAGGAGTATGAAATAGCACATTTGCATACCGTGGTAGGGGAGGCGCGCCTTAGCGATTACGAATCAACCTGTCATTATGCAGCAGCGGCGCTGGGGCATCATAGCTGGTATGATGGATCACAGGGGTATCCGGAAACCTATCAGCGTTTGGAATGCCCATACAGGCAGATCGTCGATGTGATTGGCTTGGTGGATTGGTTTGATAATGTTATGCAGATCGATTGGCTGTATGGCTGTGTTAAGAAAACATTTGATGAAGCAGTGCAAGAAGCAATTTCTTTGGAGGGCAGGCGCTTTTCTCCGCTGTTGACTGCATGGCTTCGTGACAAGGCAGTGGCACAGAAGTTTAAAGAAGCGTTTGCAAACGGACGCTTAGAAGCATATCAGAAATTGTATCAGGCGAATGTCAAAGAATAAGATACAAAAACTAAAATATCGCAATATAAAAAATCTATATACAAAATATGTCAAAAAAAGTGCAATATACACCGAAACAGATATTGTGCTTTTTTGTTATGATATAATGTAAAAACTAGTTTGCCTAAATATACTATTATACTGCATGGCAGAAAGATTTGCCGTGTAGCTGCGCCAGCCGCAAAGCGGCAATTTTTCTTTGTGCTGCTGTGTGTAAATGGTTATACTTAGCGTCAGTCTTTTCGATGCTTCGTATAATATGAAATGGCAGCATAATTTTGTATATAAAAATATAAGGGGGAGTGTATGTTAGGAGGTTCTGTGTATATTGCAATATTGCGGTTCGCAATTAGTCTTGTAGGGACAAGTTTACTATTTTTCCTGATAAGCGAGCCGCGGTATGAAAGAAGAAAGGCAGTAGTTTGTTACGCTGTTTTTTGTATTGCTGCACTAATACCAGCAAGTATATGGTATGTGATGGATTGGGAAAATTGTGTGAGGATGGTAGCATTTTTGCTATATGTTTGTTTTGTGGTATTTTCCATCTGTATGAGCAGTGATCCAATTTATTTGTCGGTGTATAAACTGGCACTAATTTACTATTTACTGGCAGTATTTCTGATAGGCGGAATTGAAGTTGCAATGATCTTTTTTGATGGGAATGTATGGGCTGATATTATTACGCGTATTGTCTTGATATCATTTATGGCATTTTTTATTAAAAATAAGCTACAAGATTCTATTAAAGCATTTGGTATCTATGTAGAGAATGAGCTGGATAGATTTAGCGCAGTGATTATGACAATGAGCCTTTTATGGGGGATTAGTTTTATTTTGAATCCAAATCAGCTAGAACTAGAGCAGACACCATATCGCCTTTTGCAAATAATGATTAATTTTTTCCTAACTGGTTCTTTGCAGTTTTTGGTGTTTCGACTTTATCTTCATATTGGCAGAGAGCAGGAATATCAGAAGGAAAACCAACTAATGCAGATGAACCATAGGTTATTGGAGCGGCAGATGGAGCTTTTGGAAGAATCCGTGGAAGCTAGCAGGCGTATCCGTCACGATGCAAGGCATCATAACGCGGTGATTGCAGAGTATGCCAGGCAGGGGCAGATTGGTGAATTACTGCTGTATTTAAAGGAGTATGAAAAGGAAACAGATAAGGATATGGTGGAGGCTATCTGTGAGAATACAGCGGTCAACAACATTCTTTCTGCTTACACAAGAAAGGCAAGAAAAGCGCAGATAAAAGTTACATTGGATGTAGAACTGGACAAAGAACTTGCAATACCAAACATTGATTTGGTAACGATTTTGTCTAATGCTTATGAAAATGCAATTTTTGGCTGTATGGAAGTGAAAAAGCATATGGAAGAACGAGAGTGCTTTATCCATCTTTTGATTAAGCGAAAAAAGAGGAAGCTGGTTATTTGCTGCAGCAATACATGCCGAAAGGAAACAGAACTAAAAAAGGGGCAGCCTAAGCCAGAATTTACGGGCGGTATCGGAGTGTCCAGCATTATTAAGACAGCGCAGGAATATGGTGGAGAGTATGACTTTAAAAATGATGAAGGCGTGTTTATATTTCGTTTGATTATGAACATTCCAGCTAGAAAGGGCACCGGTTATGTATCTGATAGCACTTTGTGATGATGAAGAAGCGGATTTGGATAAGGCAGAAAGTATGTTGAAAAATTATCAGAACCAACATCCAAAACAAGAACTTGTAATAGAGCGTTTTTCGTGTGTTGAGGAATTGCTTTATATGGTTAGGGAAGAAAGCTTTGTGCCAGATTTGATTTTTATGGATATTTATATGCCAAAAAAAATGGGGACTGATGCAGCAAAAGAGCTGCGTAATATGGGCAATGAGTGCAAACTTGTTTTTCTTACTTTGTCTAAAGAACATGCACTTGAAGCGTTTCGTGTGGATGCTGCCCAATATTTAGTGAAACCTGTTTCAGAAAAAGTATTGTTTTCCCTGCTTGACAGGTTCTTGCAGGATATAGCAGAAGAACGCAAACGGTATTTGCTGCTGCGGATAGATGGAAGGATTTGCAGGGTACAGCTAAGTGATATTGTCTGCTGCGAGGCGCAAGGAAAGACACAATGCCTGTATCATGCAAATGGTTCACAGTCTTTGCTGCATATGACGATAACAGAAATTTTTGCGATGCTTTCAGACTACCAAGAATTTGTAAAGGTGGGGGCTGCTTATATTATAAATTTGGAACATGTTGAGAGCTTGAATGCACAGGATGTCTATATGGATAACGGAAAAAAGATCTATTTGCCGCGTGGCGCATATAGACCTTTGCGACAGCAATATTTTCAATATTATTGTGAGGAGGATTACTATAAATGAATCAAGATGCAAAAAAATATTCAGAGAAGGCGTATATCAACCATATGACCATATTGGGTCATACAATTATTGTGACAGTTCTTTTTTTAGCGTATACGTTGGAATTGATAAAAGGTTCTAGGACAATCGGATATTATACAGTTTTTAGCTTATTGGCAGTTGTTCCAGTGATAGCGGAGTATGTTATATACCAAAAGCAGCCAGAGAGTTCGTTTATACGTCACGTTATTGGTATTGGATATAGTGTTTTGTATCTATTTGCTATTTTTACGACACATAGTGTTACCCCATTTGTCTATGCATTTCCGATGTTTATGGTGATTATTTTATTTATGGATGTGCGGTTTTGTATTTTGATTTGTGTGGGGGCTATTCTTGGGAATGTTGCTTATATTGCTTATTATGCTGTTTCTATCGGGTATCATGCCGAGGAAATTCCGGACTTGGAAATTCGTGTTGCCGCGCTCTTGTTAACAGGGATATTTATGGTGATGTCAACAGTGGCTGTGAAAAAGGTAAATGGAGAAAAATTAAAGATTATGGAGCAGCAGGCACAGGAGAATGCTACACTATTGGAAAATGTTTTAGGTACATCAAACAGCATGGTTTCTGGAATTGGGGAGGTCGTGGAGAAAATGAAGCATATGGGTGAATCGGTTACTCATATTCGAGAATCCATGAATCAGGTTTCAGCAGGCAGTACGGAAACAGCGGAATCTGTTATGGCACAGATGCTGCGTACAGAACAGATTCAACAGCATATTGTAAATGTAAAAGAATCAACGGCTGGTATAGAACAGAATATGGCAGAAACAGAGCGCAGGGTAGAGGAAGGCATGCAGCAGATGAATGCCCTGTCACAGCAGGTTGATATATCTATTTCTGCAAACAAAGAGATGTTAGAGAAGATGAACGCCTTGCGGGAATATTCCAATCAGATGAATACAATTATAGATACGATTAACAGTATTGCAGGAAGTACTGGAATGCTTGCACTTAACGCAAGCATTGAAGCGGCCCGCGCTGGTGAATCGGGTAAGGGATTTGCTGTTGTGGCAAGTGAAATTTCAAATCTTGCAAATCAGACGAAAATGGCAACCGTGGATATTACAAAGTTGATTGAGAATATCAAGAAAGAATTACAATCGGTTATTGAGGCCGTGGATGTTGTGACAGACAGCAACCACGCCAGCGAGAACAATACGCAGGTAGTAACAGACAGTTTTGATGGTATTGCTGGCGAAACCAAACATATTGGGGAGCAGACACGGGAATTGCTTGATATTGTGGAGTCGTTAAAAACAGCAAATGCAGATATTGTAGAAAATATCCGAACGATTTCTGCGATTGTTGAGGAAGTGTCGGCACATGCAAATGAAACATATAATGCATGTGAGGAAAATTCGCGTTTGGTGGATTCTGTGACAGAGATTGTACAGGAATTAAATGATGATGCACAAAAGCTGCAAAGGTTTTCTAAAGAATAATAGTCAAAAACAGTTGCTTTTTTAGTGAGTGTGTGTTAGAATATGACTTATCATAAAATATGGCAACGACAATGATAAGAAGTAGTAAAGGTGTATGCTATTGCAGAGAGCTGTCGGCTGGTGTAAGGCAGTATAGACAAACCTTGAACTCGTCTTTGAGTCCTTGCAGTGAATATATCACAGTGAAAATGTATTGGGGAATCACAGAGAATGAATCCCAATAAGTGATAAGTAGCTGCAGGCGGGTATTCCCGTTATAGAATTTGAGAGCAGATTTTATAATCTGAAATAGAGTGGTACCGCGGATAGAAGTTCTCTCCGTCTTTATAGTATAATATAAAGATGGGGAGTTTTTTTATGCACAGCCCCGTGCAGAAGAAATATGCCACTAAAGTGGCGCACGGGGCGCGCGGCGAGTAGAGAAGATGAATCTTCTCTACTCGATTACACACGGACACTCAAAGGAAGGTTGTCAGCATAGCTGACGAGTGTCCGGCACAGCGAGTAGTGAAGAAGGACGTTCCACTACTCGATTGTACAGCCTTGTGCAAAGGAAATTAGGAAGCATTCTGGTGATATGTCAAGAACTTTTTGAAAAAGATTTTGACATGTTTTTCGGAAAAAAGGGTAACTTTAA
>VSNQ01000068.1 GCA_009774395.1 Lachnospiraceae bacterium | reverse complement strand
TACTTTTTTATAAAATCAAGAAAGTTTTTCTTTATTGAAAATATTCTCTTATATCCTTTATCATGCGGATTATCTGTGATTCCTTTTGTCTTTGCATTTGGAGTATCCTGCGATTCTTTTGTGTCTGGTAAATTCTGCAATTTTGTTTCTTCATTCATCATTTATATATTTTAAACTCCTATCCTCATTAGAATATTTTTGTATTCTCAATTAATCATATCAAAATATAGAAATAGTGTAAAGTCTTATCAAAAATTTCACATTGAAATTGGCATCGTTAGATGCTTCCAGCCGCTCGCGGCTGACCCATGAAAATCCCCATTTTCATGGAATAGCAAGCTACGCATCTGTGTACACACAGATGCCAAAAATAAAAAAACTACGCAGGCGTTTTTTTATTTTTGGCTTGTTGGGGAAATTCCCCAAACCCCTTTTTTTCATTTTCTGCGAAAATGATTATTTGCTTCCTCTATCGTGCTACATCTCTATTTACTTTCTTTTTTGTATTCTCTTTTATCTGATTCTGTTTTTCCCTCTCCACCAATTCAATCCCCAACGCATCCTCTACATTTTTAGAAATAATATCCAAATTGTTTATTTCTTTTCCAGCTTCCTTTAGTGACAGTCCCGTTACAAATTTATCCTCTTTAATAAGTCTGTAGTCCGCAAATAAGTCTGTTAAGTTTATCTTGTCTGGATTTTCTCCTATCCGCGTAAAATATAATCGTGCTGCTTCAAAAGCAACAATTTCACTTTCATGTTCCATATAAAACTTTGTTCTGCTTCCTGCGCGTTTGGCTGCGTAATAAAGATTATGATATTTTTTATAATCCTGTGTGAATTTTATTTTTTCGGATAAAGCAATTTGTTTGTTCTCTAATTGCTTAATATCTTCTCGAATAAATTCATACTCTGCACTTTTGGCAGCGTAATAATTTTTAAAGTCATCTGGATTTTGAATATTATTTTCTGTCAGAAAGTTCATTGTTTTTACCAGTGTATCAATATTACTCCTTACTAATGCCTGATTATATGCTCTTGATTCTTGTGCCTTGATATTTTTGGATATATCTACAATAAGATTCATTCGTTTCTTGTTTGGTTTATCGTATTGGCTTGATGTCTTTTGATTTATCTTTGTCTTTGGAAGCTGTTCTTTTTCTTTTGATTTTATTGTAGTTTGTTGTAACTGTTGTTGTTCATTCTCTGAATTTTCATTAACTTTTGACTGTTGCTGATTTTGAATTTTCTTGCGAATCTGCTCCTCTGTATACATATTCTTTCCGTTCAATCGAATCATACTATATCCCTTAGAATTTCCCAAACTGGGAACTTGGAACCGAAGCATCTTTCCACGATATGCATGATCGAACCCTTCGAGTTTCATAATCTGTAAAAATTCTTCAAATGTGCCTGATCGGGATATTGCTTCTTCAATTGCCGTTTTTAATTTTGCTCTTAATGATATGTCTTCACCTTTTCGATACTTTTTCTTTTCCCTGCTCTTGTCTGCTAATTTCTTGTCTACAGATTTTTTCTCAACTACAGACAAATCATTTTCACTGCATATTTTATCATTAATCTCATGCATACGCTGCGTATCTTTATTATCGTGATGATATTTATTAAGATCATAAAAACTTGTGGCATTAAAAATGATATGGTTATGAATATGGTCTTTATCAATATGGGTTGCAATTACATATTCAAATTTTCCTTTCAGCATTTTATCGGCAAACTCTTTTCCTAACTCATGCGCTTTTTCCGGCGTAATGTTATCCTCTGGGGAAAAAGACTGCAGCATATGATATCCAATTCGATTCCCAATGTTTCTACCTTGGCTGGCTGTTAACATCATTTCAATTGCTGCCGTTTCTATACTGCATCCAAAAGAAGAAACCAAACATCCGCCATCTGTTTTATCCGGATTCGTAATATAAGAAATTGCTTTTCCAAGAGTATTATATAAAGCATGAATTTTTGAAACTGCCATATGTACCTCTTTTCCCAATCAAGGCATCTGATAGAATTTCGCTTTGATTAAGTTCCAGATTATATCTATCTTATCCTTTATTTCATTCATATCTGTTTTGCTCACTGCATCCTTGCTGTTAACTTTGTGGGCAATTTGATTGATATTTATACCTATCTTATTAATCTCGTATGCAAGATTACGCATATCAGAATAATCCACCTTTATCAGATATCCGTTAATAGCTGCGTCAATTAAAAATTCACGCAGCGAAGTTTTTCCTGATGCTTTCATCTTATTTATAATCTGTTCATATTCAAAATCGGTCGCCATAATATGAATATTGCGGCTCCGCACTCGATATGCCTGTGTTATCTTTTTTTCCTCCTGCATCCTATTAGCCTCCCTTACAGAACCAACGCATCTGCTTTTTTCTGCCTATGCTGATTTAAATGCGTAGAATTTGTTTTGTTTTTATTTTCATTTAATTTACTACTTATAGGTGTTTTTTGACTGGATGGATTTTTTACCAAAGTCTGTGATTTTAAATGTGCATATACATTGGCAGGAATATAGCTTGCAAAAAAGTTTAGATCATTTTGTCTTGTTATATAAAATGCCTTTTTCTGCGGATTATATTTTGCTCCGTTTTTCTTTAATAAATCTTCAATTTTCTCCCACTGTCCATCTTTTACATGAGGAAGCTGCAAGTAGATCGGAGTAATATCCAAGCCTGTCTTTATATCATATTTTGCCTGTGTTTCATATTGATGCGTCTGTGGATTTATTTTCTTCATATAGCAAGTAACAAGCTGTTTATCCGCAGTCTGATTTTGATTTCTAATCCGCAATGCTGTAAGTACTTCTTCTGGTGTGTGTCCCGTAATACATACAGGTATCTGCTTTTCTCCTGTGCCTTTTATATATGCTTCGCCTCTATATTCCAATTTTAGTTGCTCGTTTTCTCTTTGTATCGGTGCTGTCTGCCGAATTTGATCTGACATTGGCGTTGTCGTATTTTTAATATAACTTTCTAAATAATGTATTTCTGCATTACTAAAAAACTTTGATTCCTTAATATGATTTAATAAATCTTGATTTTTGCCCAAGCAGCAACTATCCTTATAATGCTGCACATTACCTCTCGGCGTATTGAATATTAATGTAAATTCAACTTTTGGATGCTGCATTGTTCCTAGCTGACTATTACTACTACACGAATCTATTTTAAAGGAATCTATTCTAGCCGCAAATTCTTTTAGGTCATACATTCTTTTATCTTGAAGGCATAAACTTTCGGATTTATGTACCATAACTTTAATGCCTGCTGTTGGGATTCTATTATCATACTCTTGTTTTTGCACTTCTTTTTCAATTTCTGGCTGCATCAAATCCCATATTTTCTTCAATAAAGTGTCTTCCTGCTTACTATCCATTTTTTCTATTTTATGTGAAATAGTATTGTAATTTACGTTTATTTCACGTTCTATTATCTGTTTGCCGTTCTGATGCGCTTGCAGTACTGCTCCAAAATCATTATTTTTGAAATCTGCTGTCTTTATCGTAAATTTGTATCTTATGCCATTATCTGCAAATGGATTTTTCTTAAAATTCTGCTGATATGCTTCTGCATTATTTAAAATATCTATTTCTTCTATTCCTTGACACTTCTGCAGCATATTATCACTAAATTCCGTCTGTCCAATCCAACTCTTAGCAAAATCGCATTGATAAAACTGGTTTCCTACAATCTTTCCTGCAAAAAAAGCAGTCTTTAAAAACGAACAGTCATTAAATGTAGAGTCATTAAATTGGGAAAAATTAATTCCTGAATCATAAAAATTACAATTATTAAAGTTTGATTGCAGCACACCACCTCCTATAAAATCTGCTTTTGAAAAACTGATATTTTCCATTTGAGCGTTTTGAAAAGTACAATTTTTAAAATCACTCATTACAAAAAGAATATCCCGATAACCCCCTTTAAACGTAATATTTTCAAAAAGACAGTTCGATAAATCTAGCACTTCATAAATTCCTTTGCGCTGCTTTTCTTGATGCTCTGCTATTATCTTATCCAATTCAGTTTGGGTAATCTTGCGAGGCGGAGGTAATAACGGCTTTTCCTGTGTATTTTTTGTTTCTTGTGTTGGTATCATAGCAGTTACACGTCCTCCTTCAATCCGATAATGGTATGTTTCTAAGAAATTCTGGGTAATCTCAGAAACAACTCCTAAAGACCGTATTTCAATGTCTACTGCTTTCTGTAAATTTTCTGCTATCATATCATTTAGTTTCATAATTTCTATGTCCAGCTCCACGGCGGTTTTTAAAAATTGATTTCTTTTTTGTATTATAGTATCTGGCATTATTTTTTACCCCCCTTTTTATCTGGAAATGCAAAGACTATTTTTGTTGTGCCTGCTTCGTCAGATTTCAATACAAGGTATGCATCAAACCGATTATTGTTCTTTGCTATAAAACCTTTAATTAACCCCGTTCTCTTATCACGAATTAACTTTTTTACTTCTGTTTCTGATATTTTTTTACCAGCTATTTCCTTCCAAATAGTAAAGCTGCATCTCGGTTCTAGCTTATAGCCTTCGCAATACCAATTTTTCTTACCATTTTTTATATTTCTTCCGCATAGCGGACATTTACCAATAGGCGGGCAGCCGCCAAGTTTTTCTGCTGGAATATTTTTCATAAACTCTTGTTTATTTATTTTAATTTCCTGCTGTATTTCCTCTATAAATGTTTCTTTGCTGATTTCTCCAGTATTTACTTTTTGCAGTTTTTCTTCAAATTCTATTGTCATATTAGGGGATTTTAAGATATTAGGAATAAATTGAAGTAATTTACGTCCAAGCTCTGTTGATGTGTATTTATTCTTTTCTAATTTTACAAATCCTCTATCTATCAAATTTTGAATAATTCCAGCAGATGTTGCCGAGGTTCCAATCTTATATTTCCCCATTAATTTAATAATATTACCAGGATTATATAAAGCTGGCGGCTGCGTTTTCCCTTCTTTTAGTTCAGATATTTCAATTTCTAATTCCTGCCCTTCTCTTAATTCCGGAAACTGTTGTTGTAAGTCATCTTCCTGATTTTTCGTATTATTATCTGCTATTTTCAAAAGCTGATACACTTCTTGATATCCAGATGACACTAAGATACTGCCTGAAGAACGGAAAAGTTTTTCTTCGACTCTTGTAATAACTTCTGCAGCTTCATATTGGTATTCAGGATAAAAAATTGCAATAAGACTGACAATGATTTCATCAAAACAGTTTCTTTCGTCCTCCGTTAACTGTGCATAAATATCAGGTGTCTTTTTATTAATTGTTGGGATAAGAGCATGATGATCAGATACTTTATTGTCATTAAAATATGTTTTATCCATTGTTGTTTCAATGTATTGTATTTTATCAATGTATTCTTTAAATTTTCCAAAGCAGCAGCACTTTAAATGTTCCGTAATTTCGTTAAAGATATCTGTTGATAAATAGCGGCTGTCTGTTCTTGGATATGATAATATTTTGTGCTTCTCATAAAGTGCCTGTGCAATTTGCAGCGTTTTATCCGGCGTAAATCCATATTTCTTTCCCATAACACCCTGCAGTTCGGCAAGATTGTATAACACTGGTGCTTTCTTGGATTTTTGTTCCTTTATACAGCTTAGAATCACTGCTTTTCCGGCTTGATTACAAATATTTACAGCAGTAAGCCCCTGATCTTTTTGCAGATACTTTTTTGTTTTATCATCTTCTCCTATTTCTGTCCCAGTAAAACCTTCCTTAAATCTTATAGACAAGTTCCAGAATGATTGTGAAACAAAGTTTTCATGTTCTATATCTCGTTTAACAATTAAATTAAGCAATGGTGTCTGACACCTGCCATATGATAGAACCGTCCGCCCTCCGGCATAAAGACAGGTAAGAAGCCTTGTATAATTATATCCATATACTTGATCTGCAATCGCCCTTGTTTCCGCTTCTAATAGCAAATTTTGAAATATCGTTTCATCTTCATTATGCAGCCTGCTCATTGCATTTTTAATCGCCTCATCTGTCAGAGAGGATGCCCAAAGAATTTTTACCGGATGCTGGTTTCCCGCCATACGATATATCCATGATTGTATCAATAGTCCTTCCCGTCCAGCGTCACCAGCATTAATCAAATATGTAATGTCTTCTCTATCAATCAATTTTTTAAGTATATAAAATTGCGCTTTACCGCTCTCCTTTACTTTAAGACCATTGTCTGCTGGAAGCGGAATATCTTCCACTTTCCACGTTTTATATACTTCATCAATATCTTCTGGGTCTTTTAATTCAACCAAATGTCCTACTGCCCAAGAAATAATATATTCGTCACTTTCCATATATCCTTTTTTGTCTTGTGTTACTTTTAATATTCTGGCAATATCACGTCCTGCGGAGGGTTTTTCCGCAATAATTAGAATTTTTCCCATATTTTCTTGTTCCTTTCTATAAGTTATATACTCTAAAGGTTCTTATAAATACAAAGTTCCAAAAATATATTCAGAATCACTTCTGAAACATATTTTTGGAACCAAACAATAAATATAATCGTTAACCGTTGTTATTATTCAATGCCATATATTGTATAACCGGTAGCATTTGTTATTTTTGAACCTTGTGGGACATTACACGCAATGTATACGGCTGCCCGCGCTGCATGGTGATTTACATTTGATGACCACACATTATTATATTTAAACAGCCTCTTTACTGTAACATCCGTAATTTTGGGTGCCTGATAATCAGCTATTGTGGTATCTGTTCCAATTCCTGCTCCCTCTGCCGCCATCATAATAATAACACTATAATCCTTTGTCGTTGTACCAGATATTTTCTCGGAATTACCATTATTACCTATTAACGTTCCTGTAACTCCAAAAATTTCTACTCCGCTCTTAATATTTCCTGCCAATAAATCCTCATCCCCTGCCACCGTTACAGAAGATAGATACTTTCCTTCATCTGGCGACACAGTTTGTTCAGATGCTCCCGGAGTAACAGATTTTGTTTGTGTACCAATCGCTTCAACAGTAACACTGGATAAATACTTTCCAGAATCTGGCGAAATAGTCTGTTCTGTGCTTCCCGGCGTTGCTGTTTTTGTTTGTGTACTAACTGCGCTTACCTTAACACTGGTTAGATACTTTCCTGTATCTGGTGAAATAGTCTGTTCTGTGCTTCCCGGCGTTGCCGTTTTTGTTTGTGTACTAATTGCACTTACTGTAACACTAGAAAGCAGCTTCCCAGTATCTGGTGTTATCGTTTGTTCTTTCGTAGAAGGTGTTACTGTTTTCGTCTGTGTTGGTGTTACAGCACATTTGTGTGTTCCTGCAACGCCAAATATTGTTTTATTTTCCAATATATTTGCTGCAATTAAATTTTTATCCCCTTTAATTGTCTGTGCACCGGAAAGATAAATTCCTTGATTAATGGTCTGATCTGACGTACTTGGTGTATACGTTGCTGCTGCTTTACTCTCGATCGTCCCTTGAATTTTACTTCCCTTTACATAAGCCGTATAATTCTTTAATATCTTACTTCCATCCGCATTTACATCATTTGTCAAAATACTGACAGCATTGGATAAATCACCGAAGCTTGGAACCGTATTATTCAAATCAAGATTTATTGAAGGATACTTGTTTAACTCAATGCCAATCTGCGTTTTTCCTGCTGTTACCATATCATCAATTGTCTGAAAATCACTGGCATCAAATATTACATCATCTACTGTTTGAGCAGTATTATTATTAAATACAATCTTTCCTTGTGATTGATATGATACAGATTTATTTCCGGCTGCTATAGCTCCGCCGCAAAATGTAGCTGCGGAAAGCATTATTGTACATATTACCATTGTTAAAATATTGCTTTTCTTCATATATTTATACCTGCCTTTCTTATACTCAAAAACGATTAGTTTTTCAGTATACATTACTTATACCTTTTATTTGCACGCTTTTGCAAGACGTTCAAAATCAGCCGCATCAAAAATTACATCATCTTCACCAGAAGCAGTTTTATTGGTAAATACAATTTTTCCTTGTGATTGAAAGCGTCCTGCAGCATTTCCTATTATAAAAGATGACAATATAATACTTACTGTCATTGTTATTATAGAAATATTGATTATTGTACTTTTATGTATTTTTCTACTCAAAATAGTTTCCTCCCCCTTATTGAATATATAACGTTGTATTGTTATTTTCATCCGTTGCTGAAGTAATAATATAATTGCGGTAGAGCTGCCAGTTCCCATATGCCGCTGCGTTTGTTGGCTGTGTTTCATCCGTAGTCGCACAGGTACCGATATATTTACTCGTTTCTGTAGGTACAAGGGAAAAACCATCTCCAGCTTTATTATCCGCATAGGCAACATATGTCGTTTTTCCATCCGCTCCGTTTTCTCCATCTTTGCCATCTGCCCCATCCTGTCCTGTTACGACCTGCCAGTTGCTGTAAGCATATGGCGTTGTCGGTTGCATGGCTTCATCTGTGATGCACGTTCCAATATATTTTGTCTTTGCTGTTGGTCTTAATGAAAATCCACCACCATAAACATCTTCTGCATACGCAAAGTATGTTGTTTTTCCATCTGTCCCGTTTAGCCCGTCTTTCCCATCTGCTCCATTTTTACCGTCCTTTCCATCTTGTCCATTTATGCCATCCTGTCCCGTTATAATCTGCCAATTACTGTAATCTGAAGGCATTTTGGGCTGTTCCACTTCATCTGTGATGCACGTACCAATATATTTCGTCTTTGCAGTTGGTCTTAGTGAAAATCCGCTTCCATACATATCTTCTGCATACGCAAAATATGTGGTTTTCCCATTTATTCCATCCTGTCCGTCCTTGCCGTCAACACCATTTTCTCCATCTATACCGTCCTTACCAGCTTTTCCATTTTTGCCATCCTTACCAGCATCGCCTTTCTCACCTTTTTCGCCCTTTTCTCCATCCTGCCCAATGACACCGTCTTTACCTACAAAAAGTGTCCAGCGGCTATAAGAAGAAGCGGCTGTTGGCTGTGTGTCGTCAGCAGTGACACAAGTTCCAATATATCTGGATTTATCTGTAGGATATAGTGAAAAACCGCCTCCTGATGACGTTTCTGCATAAGCAAAATAGGTTGTCTTTCCGTCCTCTCCATCGGAAACATCTTTTAGCATTTCTTTTATCAACTCTATCTGTTCGTCCATATTGTCATAAATCTCATCCTTTGTATTTGACAATTCTTTGGACAGCCTGTCCGAAAACGCATTCGATAGTTCATTGCTAAGTTCATCTGACACTTCCTTTGATATTTCATCTTTATTATTTTTAATACGTGCCGTTAGATTAATATTCGTGCTCCTTTTCTTTAATGCGTTGATTTGTGCCTGTAGACTTGCTGTCAATGCCAGATATTCTTCTTGATAGTCATTCATATCTGATAATGCACTTTCTTCTAATTGTCCAAGCAATGTATCCAATATTATCTTGCATATACCACTTGCCAATGCCTCCAAATCAGCATACGTTGTTTTACTGCTTGGTGTATGTTCCTCTAAAATCTTTCTCATTTTTTGGTTTAGTGCTTCTGTATGTTCATTTGAAATACTCTGTGTACCAGATTTTAAAATAGTTCGATAACAAAGTACTCCCTCATTTGCCACAAACTCTATGTCTGCTTCCTCTGGCGTAAAGTATCCGCCCAAATATTCCTTAATATCCTCCGCAAGTTTCCGCTCAATAGCGCTTTCATAAGTATATGCTGCAGGCGTTTCTTTTTCTGCAGCATTCATAACCAAAACTGCCACCAATAGGCATACTACTAATACACCACCCCATAACAATAACTTACTTTTTTGTGACATATTTCTAAAAAAGTCTAAGTTCATCTTTAATCCTCCATTTCTTCCCCATCCAGTTCTTCATCATATTCAGCGTCAAAATCAGCCACTGGTGATGCTTCATCAGGAAATATCATATCTTCTTCCATATCCTGTTCATTCTCTTTTTCGTGCTCGTCTAAATCTGGAAAGTATGTATCAGGGTCTGCATCATATAACTCCTCATCTTCATTGATTAGGCGATCAAGATATTCCTGCTTTTCCTCATCATCCGTTTCAAATTTTACTTCTTCATCATCTTCTGGTTCCTCCTGCTCAAAATCATTAATATCCATTGCTTCCATAATGTCCATCGCTTCATCCTTTTTATGTTTATACACTTTTAAATAATAGTATATGCCGCCTGCGGCTGCTATCAAAGCAAGCATAATCAGCATATTTATCCTGTTAGAGCCAGATTTTACATTTGAGGTTGTATTTGTATTTTCAATATTGTTATCTGGAGATGTTAAAGCTGTCAGTAAATTATCTTCCTTTTCCTGTTTTGTATCCGAATCTTCCCCATCGTCTGATGCCAGCGCCTTTAAATCCTCCCTTGTCACTGTATTTAAAAGATAAACATTATCCGCACTCTGATTTTGGTCTATTACCATATAAAATACATCGCCTTCCGCTGTTTTCACTGTATAAAATACCTTATCCGAATCGTCGCTTCCATCTGTTTTTACTTTGTTGTGCAGCGTTCCGCTCCCCGGCTCTGCAGGCGAATCTGTCAAATACTCATAATCGCTGTAATCTTTCTTATTTTCAATTTCAAGATCTATCGTAATATCTTGTGTATCTTGTGATTCTGCGCTATCTGTTACGATTGTGTCTGAAGATATTTCTATATTGCTGTTATCTGTATCATTGCCAGATGGTGTATATTCTTGAGATGTTATATTTCCAGCCGCATCCCTGACATAAATTGTATGGGAAGTACCTGCCGGAATCGTAAATTGATTGGAATTTGTAAAAGCCTCTGGTTCTGAAGAATCTAACGAATACATAATATTGTCATTGTCGTCTTCGGCATCTACTGTTATTGTAATATACTCCTCTCCATCCGACGCATACAACTGTTTTTCCCCTATTGGAAAACACAGACACCCCAGCAGTAATGCGATTGCTGTCCATCGCTTAATTGTTGTCCTCATTTTGGTATGCTCCTTCCCTAATTTCTTTTATAACTGGTATTTGACTGTCAATATTGCTGATTGTAATTTCCTCTGAAGCAATATTTCCGGCTGCGTCCTTTGCCTGTATTTTCCATATACTGTTACGGCTCACACTATATTCATTTCGTTCAATCCATCCACTATCCTCTCCTGTTTCCGGACAGACAAAAGAAAATAAAACTGATAATTCATCTTTTGCATCAACAATTATCTTATTCGATTGACACCAATCATTATTTTCCAGCCGTACTTTTATTTCAGGCGCTTTTTGGTCAACAGCAATAATTTCCTTTTCCTGTTTTGCGACATTACCGCTTTGGTCACGACAATAAGCTATCCATATACCATTTTTTGTTATCTCCTTTTCAAAAGACATCTTTTTTCCCCAATCCGATTCTTGCGGTTCGCTTCCTGTAGGTAAAAAAGCATATTCCAAATATGGGTACGGCGTATCATTATCTTCTGCATGGATTGAAACATTTACTTTCACAGGTTCATCAATATTGCTAATTGCAAAATCACTGATTTCCACTCCTGTTATTTGAGGTGCTTCCAAATCCTTTCCATTCACTAGTAAATTGGTATCACAAACCCTATCTTTGCAGCGATAACGTAGTATTAATTCTTTATCATCTGTTCCAATATAACTGTAACAATGCTCTGTATTAACAGTTGTAATTGTTTCTACATTATTCCCTATTTCATTTGTAGAAAATTCTCTATTCTCTGCTTTCTCCACAAATACAAGTCCATAAACACCTATTAAATTATCTGTAGTACCATTTTGATACGTAACATTAACCGGAATCTCTTTACTGCATAAATACCTGCCTGCATTTGCTGTATAACTGCTATCTGCTTTAATCTGCTTAATTTCAGGGATCGTATAAAGAGATGCAACATCTATTTGTTCTGTATCATCCGCCATATGTACCGTGCAGCGAATCATAATATCCTTTACATCCTTATTCACTGTTATTGTAATGATAGATGCTTGTCTTTGAAGTTCATCAATATTTATAACGCTTTCTATTGATTCCCAGCTTTTTGTAAGAATATTGTATGTTTCCCAATTGTAAGAAACAGCCTCCGGATAATAGCAGGAAAATATTACAGCCGTTCCAGCTTCTGCATATGTATCTGCTATTTTAACTGGTTCGATATAAACTGGCTGCTGTACTGCTGTATCTGCTGACGTATTTACTTTTACTGCGGATTCCATATTTTCTATACTTCCAATATCCTCTGAATTTTCTGTATTCCCTAATACTGCTGAAATATCCGTATTTTCTTGTTCTGCCGCTTCAAGCATATCCAATATGGATTGGTTTTTTTCTGTTGCGTTGACTGTTTCGGTCGTTTCGGCATTTACCATATCCTTTAGCTTCTGCAGAACTTTACCGCCTCTTAACTTTAGCATTGTTACAATCGCAAAACATAAAATGCCAATTAATACTATCAGCTTAACCCATATCTTTCGTTCTTTCCTGTTCTCCTGAAACTCTGGGTTCTCCTCCGCTAGTTCTTCCGGATTCTCCTCCAGCATTTGGGGATTCTTCATCTTTACCCTCTCCTTTCTTCGTTTCCTGCTCCTGCAATACGAAATTTATTGCGTCCATTACTGTCCTTTTATCTGCCCCGAGCAATCTGATAAACCGACTGTATTCTGTTTCTGTCAATTGTAATGCTTTGGCTTTTTCATGAATTACATTTCCTTGCAGCAGCTCTATTTCCTTTTTAATATCCGCTGCATTGTTTTTATGCTTTTCTGCCAAATCCATTTCTTTCTTTTTTAATTCTTCTGCATTTTTCTTATGTTTTTCTGCCAGTTCTAATTCCTTTTGGTACATTTCCTCTAATTTTTCCATATTTTTTTTCACTGCTGTTTTCACCTCTTTCTTTTTATTCCATCATATGACAATTCTGCGGGATAATAAAGATTGGATTGACGGGTTCTCCTGAAGCATTACATACCTGAAGATGCAGATGCGGGCCAGTCGAATTTCCTGTATTGCCGCTATACCCTACAAAATCCCCCTTCTCAATCTTTTGCCCTTGTGCCACAGCAAAACTGTCCATATGCATAAATGTTACTGTCCATCCTGTTGCATTTTGTATTTCTATATAATTTCCAGCAGAATCAGAATATTTAGCAATTGTTACCGTTCCATCTACAGCAGAATACAGCTTTGTTCCCTTCGGTACGGCTATATCAACCCCCTTATGAAATTTACGTTCTTTTGTAATTGGATGTATTCTCTCACCAAAATTACTGGATATTTTATTCGTCCAATCTTCCTGCATTACCGGCCCATACATTTGCTGCCCGCCTGTACTCAAACGATATCCGTCATACAATTTCCGCTGTTCTTCTGTCAGCCTTGGTTCCACCACATCTTCCAATTCTTTTTTCTCCAACGTAATATAACAGATTTTTTTCAATTCTTGTATTGTAGGATGTTCCCCTGTATCCGGATCTGTTACACTTGTATCTGGTACATCTCTATATTCCATTTTTGTTTCAATAACAAGTGTATACATTTCCTCAAAAATACTGTCGAGTTCTGCCCGAATTATATTATCCACTGTAAAATCATTGTACTTTGCGCCAAGGTATGCAATCAAAGTATTATTACTAAACCCAAAATCTGCAAGATCATAAATAAACTCATAAATATCAGGGCCGTATTCTTCTTGTAATTCTTCTTCTAATGTTTCTCTATCTGACAAATATTCGTCTAAATCTGTTTCCAGCCTGCGGTAATATGCTGTAGCATCACTCATTACGCCATAATCAACCTGCACTACTGTTTCTACATATGTCTGCACAGACCCTTGGGTTAATCCAACTATTAATACAATCACAAATAACATTGCCGAAATAAGAATCAGCAATAAACCACCTACAGCCGATACCGTCGCAAGAGTGCGCTTTACGATATGCTTCCGATATGTGTCCGCTTTCTTTTTCATCACAAACTGGTTTTTAACACGCTGAAAAAAATTTCCACCTGTGCGGTTGGAAGATAGCCAGTGCTAAAATGTTTATTTATTCCAAATAAACTCTTTGAATTGTATAAATATACATATTTGTTTAATATATGCATAAGATTTTGGATAAAACAAAACCTTAAACAAACGAAAATTATGAAATCTGATAAATATGGATTTATAATCAAGGTTCCAACCGCACAGGTGGAAAAATTTCCTTCCTTTTGTGCTCTTATCATTGCCATTTCTTTCTTGCGTTTTTTATATTGCCTTTTTGTCGCTGCTTCTCTCAAGGCTTTACGATTGTCTTGTCTTTCACTTTTTGTGTATAAACGCTTACGTTTATATAACAGATAGTCTTCCCGTTCGTTTAAATGCTGTAATCTGGCATATGGGTTATACATTTTCTTTAAACTTCTAACCCGTCTTCTTGTATCGTATGCTGCAGTTCTTACACCGCGTTTTATCGTTCTCCTTAGTTTAGCAATATCTTCATCCTCTTGAATATTTTCATCATCAATCATTTTTCTTCCTTCGGATATGATAAGCCTGCCTCTCATTCGTGCTGCGAATTTGACATTGCCTTTTCTCTTTTGTTCTTTCTCATATTCCTCTCGTGTTTGTTTCTGCTTGGCTTTTGTCCTCTCAAATTTTAAACGTCCTAGATATGTTATTTTTTTCTTGTAATTCTGAAACTTCTCATCACGCTGCGGATGTCTATTGATAATCCTGCCTTTCGATTTTTCCAACACTTCATCTACTGCTTGGTTAATATCTTTTGCACCAGACGTATCATATATATTATGACTGTCATAAAGGCGCTTCTTTCTTTTATGCTTTATGCGTTCTTTTCTTCCAGCATTTTTAAGCTTTTCTTCTGTACCTTCTTCCTGATCAATATCTTCTTGTTTGGATTCCTTTGTTTTGTCTGCTTTGCTGTCAACATTGTTGTCAATACTGCCTTTTTCTTCTGTTTTTCTTTGCTTCTTATATCCCTCATATTTCAGCCTTTCTTGTTCGGATTTGCCTTCATTTCGTTTCCGACTGTCATTTCTATTATTTTGTTTATTGTCAAAGTCCTCACTGTCTTTTCCTGCTTTTAGCTGCTGCAGGCGCTTTCGCTGTCCTTCATAAGTTAGTTTTATACGCTTTACCTTCTTCTCCTTCAGTTTCCCATAAATTTTATCTTTGCGAATACGTCCTCTATGTATTTTCTGAGAATTTCTCATTAAGTCCGGCGTTTCAACAGTGCCAAACATCATATCTTCCTGTTTCTGCGGCTTGTAATCCGAACTCTTTATTTTATTTTGTAATGCATTCGCTGCAAAAGGCAAAGCAGCTTCTTCAAGGAATTTTGCAGCCATAGTACTTTGACTCGTGTCTGTATTTCCTCCTTGTGCATAATGATACCGCTGAAATTCATTTGTTATCTGATCGCCGGGATTGGATGCTTCCTCATAATTATAATTCTGCGTACCCGATATTGCTGTCTGCTCTTGTCTAGATGTTTCCTGCTGTTTTTGCTGTACCTGCTGGACAGGCTCCTGTGCATCATAATCATTAAATGCCTGCTGGGTATATTGCTGCCTTTGTTCATTAAAGGAAGTCTGCGTATTGTGATAAACCTGCCTCTGACTTCCACTGTCATACTTTTCATCACAAACTGTATTATCATGACCTCTTAAATTCTGCTGTTGTGCCTGCTGATTATTCAATTGATAATATTCACTATTTTGGGAAGGCACGCTGCCATATGCATGATTCTTATTTAATTCTTCAGACATTACATAGCGTTCCCCTTTCTGTTCAGTATCTTATGCGACGTCGCATAAAATATCGTTTAAGATACCCTTTTTTTCTTTCTTATGGATTCTTCCGGCTTTGTTGTCATTACCTTGTAGCAGATTGTATTCTTAGGAAAGTCATCCTCAAACGGAACCTTAACACCTTCCACCCATAAAAGCCCTTTTCCCGGTTCTCCTGTTTTAATATAACCTTCTTCCTCCTCGCTCAAATCCATATGTTCCGCAAGCAGCCGCGCATCATCTCCGGATTGATTCAACATTAGAATAAAGTTTGTTGTATCAAGAATGTTTTGTATTTCCGGCGAACGGAATAAATCTTTGATGTTTTGCGTAATACCTGTGGGTATCCCACCCCATTTACGGAATCTTTTCCAAATTTCTACGCTGTATGCTGCTGTAAGCGGTTCTCTTAAAAGCAGATGAAATTCGTCTATATCGACCCAAGTCCATCTTCCCTTTTCCCTGTTTGATGCTACTCTGTCCCATATTGTTTCCTGAATAATCAGCATTGTAAGATCACGCTGGTTATTATCCATATCTTTAAGATCAAAGCATACCAGCCTTGAATTAATATTCACATTAGAACGGTGATTGAAATAGGATAAAGAACCTGTTGTATACCGTGACAGCGCAATTGCAAGATCACGCCCAATAATTCCTTTTTCACCCTCCATATTCTGCAGTTGATTATATAGGTCTTCTATAATCGGCATTTTTTCCGGCACTGGATTTTGAGCAAAACGGTAATATATTCTTTTACACGCTTCATCAATAACTGCAACCTCCTTTTTTCCAAGATTTGATTTGTTTCCAAGGATCAATTCACACATAGATACTACAAAACTGCATTTTGCGGCAATAGGGTCAAAATCTTTGTCTTCTTCATTGCTTACTGACAAATTAATCTCCATAGGGTTAATATATGTTTTGGAATTTAACGCAATTTTTAGCGTTTGTCCTCTTAACAGCTTTACAAGCCAGCGATACTCCCCCTCTGGATCTATAATCAATCTGTCATCACTTGTCTTTAAGAAAATATCTAAAATCTCCCTTTTTACTGCGAAGGTTTTACCATATCCCGGCATACCAAACACAAGCCCATTTGGATTATTTAACGTTTTACGATCCGCCATAATAACGCTGTTACTTAACGCGTTCATTCCGTAATATTGTCCTTTTGTCGTATAGAGTTCTTTCGTTGTAAAAGGAATAAAAATTGCCATATCCGTTGTAGTAAATGTTCGTTTTACCTCAATGCTATTATTTCCCAACGGAAGCGCGCTCATATACCCCTGCTCCTGCCGATTATCCAAACGCACAAGCGTACATTGATAATTTGTCAGTATACCATTTAACTCAAAAATATTATCTTCTAGTTCTTTTCTCGTTTCCGCAGTCTGCACAACCGTAATCGTTGAATTAAATACGCGTTCATCCTTTCTCTGAATATCACGGTAAAGCTTTTCTGCAGCCTCCTTATAAGTTTTTAAATCCGGAGGAAGTATATCCATATCATAACCGCCTGCAACTGCATCCTTCTGCTGGTTGATAATCATAGCATCAATACTGGATATTTGATCTTTCGCAAGCCGCAATGCTTCTGCTCTGTCCATTGTGCTTCCATGTATTGATATCCAGACATTGCTGTCAATATTTAACATATCTGATATAATTCTATCTTCCATATCCGACGCAAATATTTTAATGTAGCTTACTGCACCAACACGATCACCGCTTTTAAAATACCTTGTTGCGTTTAATTCAGGGCCGCTTTTAAAAGAAAAGCTGCTTGGAGCAATAAAATCTTTACTGGATAATCCGGTTTTAACAGGCATATCGAAATTCCACATAAATTTTTCCTTTGACGCAGGATGAAAAATTCTAAAAAGCAAATGCAGCCTTTCATATCCATCTAAGATATGCGCCTTACAGTTCAGCTTGCGCAGATTCTTCTCTATCTGCTTGCTTATTTTACCCAGCTTGAGTTTTGCGGTTTTATAATCGGTTGCCTGAATGCCATATGTCAGATAACGCTCTTTTTTAAGATTATTGGTACCTTTTTCAAATTGACCTACAAGCATATCCGAGTATTCTTTTCGTACTATATTAAAGCTGTCTTCCTTTGGCTGAATAATAAAATCCTTTGAATACTCCTCTTTATCAATCTCCATATTTCCATAATTAAACTGAAAATGAATTTCTGGTTCAAAATAGTTAATCAATGTACACCAACGTTCAAAGAGCATATTTTTTGGTTCATTATCAAGCAGTTGATAAGTGATATCCTCAAAAGCAATTGTCTGTGTATAATAACCATCATCCGATTCAAAGATACCATCAGGATATGGAATTTTATACGGGATAGTATCTTGCGCAGATTCTGGTATTTCTCCTTTTAGCTTTGCTTTCTTCACTGCTTTTTCAAGTTCTTTTTTTGTATTTCTATCAATAGGGCCTTTTATGGGAATTATTATCTTTTTCTTGCCAATCTGTACTTCTGATGTTTCTCCTGCCGCTTTCATTGCCTTAATTTGTTCAGGTGTTTTTCCACGGAACACGATATTTTCCACCTCCCTTGTAAACGCCTCCTCTTGTTTTAAGAGATCATACAGATTATTTGTCTTATATGGACGCTCTGTATTTCTAACAAAATGTGTTTCGTAATAAAATTTCAGATGTTTTTCTATATACATACCATCTTTTTTATAGAGTACGCAGAGCATAATAGGGACGGCAACTGCCGCCAGTCCTATCATATCGAGCATAATATCTAAGTTTGTATATTTCTTTAAGATAAAAAATACCGGAAGTCCAGCACAGCCGCCGATTAAAAATGCTAAAAGCTGTCTTTTGGTCAGTCCAATTCCTGAAATGGTCTTCTTTACTTCCGAAAAATCTTTTGTCATATTGACATAAGCCATGTTGTTTTCTCCCCCTTATGGCACTATTAATGAGCATTAAAAATACTAGCTGATATACTGCCTGCTTTATACAAAAGCATTACAAAAGCAAAGCTTCCTCCAATAATCATCAGAATAGACTCAAAGAAGTCCCCTTGTTGGAGATATGCTCCTGTCAATACACCGCCATACATAGCAAATATCAGCAGCATAAAAAATCCTTCAAAACAAACGGCAAGCATCTTCCGCACATAGTTCATACCCATTTGCGACCAATCCTTATTTCCAAACGTTGCAAACGGAATTGGAGCTACAGAAGAATAAATCAACAGTTCTATAAACCAAAGCAGCACACGAACATGGATTATAACGCCACATACCATAATCGTTAGCCGTGACACGCCTAATGCAAGAAAATCCATGCAAATCTTCAGCACATCCCAAAAAGAAAAATCACTTTCCTTTTTCTCTATAAAGTCTTCCAGTTTCAAATCTTCGCCGATTTCCTTATTATTTGTGCTTTGCGAAACCTTCTTTGTTGCAAAAGAACCAATTTCATAAAAGCCCATAACAATCTCAAAGCTTTTGCTGCATACCAATAAACAGACCGCCAATGTTATCAGCTTAATCAATATTGTGTCTGGCTTAATATTGTGCATTTGATTGCTTTCCTGCATCAAGTGAATTAATTCCCAGCAGAATACAAACGTTATCACTACGCCTGCTATCGGAATACAGGCATTCTTCGCCACATTTTCCGCAACTCCAAATGCAGTTACATTCCATGCTTGAGGAGATTGTGTTAAATTACCGGATAATTCCCCCATTTTATTATTCAGACTATTAAACATTCCATTAAAAAGGGACTCACATCCTGTATATGTACCCGTGTAAATTGTTTCTAAAATTGATTGGAGAAGGTTATAAGCAAATTCACTAAGTCCATCAAATGGACTCAATGCCAAAATTTTAACCATTGGAAATCACCTAACCTTATATAGACAACAGTCCGCTTAATTGCGGCACTAGGCTGAATCCGACTATCATAATCACAAGACCACCTACAATTTTCGTAATTCCCTCATCCTGTTTTGCTGCATTCTGCTGTGATTTTCCTTCACCAAAATTAATTACTCCTGATACTGCTATTGCAGCACCAAACGCCATAACACCCATTGATGCATAATCTATAATCTTATTCATAAATTCAGGTGTTCCACCGCCTGCTCCGGCTAATAACATTCCTCTGTTTCCTGTTAATGCAAACAATTTTGTAGACAGCTTCCCAAATACAGGTAATTTTGTTAGTAACATTATCTTTTCCTCCTAAAATAGACACTCACTGATTTTTGATTTTATTTGAATGCCCATGTACATAAAAATTGCACTTCTGATATTTTTTTCAGAATCGCTCCCTATTTGTTCCATATTCAATTGTATTTTTATTTCTATTTATGCGACGTCGCATAAATTCTTTGATATAAATTTGCTATAAAAGAACCTTATACTGATCTTCCTTATGAAATTTAATGCTTCCTACATTTTTTTCTTTTTCAAGTTCTTTTCTATATTTTGGGAAATCAAAAATATTCCTTTCATCTGCATCAGCAGTATACTTATAATTCGGATGTTCCTTCGGATCATATTTATCACTAAAAAAGGGCGGCAAACCGGAAATCTGCACAATACATTTGTTGCGATCCATTGTATTTAATTCAAATATATTTTTTAGTTTGCGTCCTGTTTTGTTGTAATTTACGCCGGAACTTTCATTTGTACTAAACGTTTTAGATTCATTAAACAGATCTATCGTTTCCTCTCCCAGTGCTTCTTCTAAGTCTTTTAACGTTGATTTTTCTTTGCCTCCCAGAAAAATTGTGCTGTCACAATTCCCCGTTATGGTTTCCGCTGCTTCTTTGTAATTATCCTTTAACTGACTTTGTGTTTGCAGCATCAAAATACATGACATTTGGCGGCTTCGGATTGTGGATATCAATATCTTAAACTTTGGTATTTTGCCAAGATTTGCAAATTCATCCAAAATAAATTGTACTGGTGTTTCCAGCTTGCCGCCCATTTCTTTATCTGCTTTATAACACAGAACATTGAATGTCTGCGTAAATAGAATTGCTGATAAAAAATTGTAGGTGGTATCTGTATCCGAAATAATAACATACAAGATTGTTTTCTTATCTTTATCACCATATGTATCTAATTCCAGTTCATCGTATCTTACAACCTCTCGTACTTCTGGAATATCAAATGGCGATAAATAAGAGCCTAATGTAATTAATATCGACTTCGCCGTTTTGCCCGCCGCTTTTTTATATTTTTTCCGCTGTTTTACTGCAAAATGCTTAGGATTTTCCTGTTCAAGTTCTTCAAAAAGCAAATCAACTGCATTTTTATAGTTTTCATCATCTTCCTTTACCTCATCTGCCTCAAGCAATTCTAACAATGTAGGAATATTTTGTTCTTCTTCTGGTGCTTCATACCAAAGATAACCTATCATTGTCTGCAGCCATAATATTGCTGCTTGGTCAAAAAATGGATCGGGAGGTGTTCCGCTTCCTTCTGGCTTGAGATTTGTAAAAAGCACGTTTGCCAAGGTTAAGATATCTTTAGGCTGCCTGATATAAGCAAACGGATTATAATGCATAGAATTAGCTAAATCCACTGTATCAAATACTTTTATCCGCCAGCCCTTTATATAAAATAAATTTCCTGTTTCCGGTAATAAGGTACCTTTTGGGTCTGTCAGAACATAACTGCTATGCATCTGGTATAAATTGGACTTTACAATGCAATATGTCTTTCCACTTCCAGAACCGCCATAAACTACAACATGCTTATTTCGATTAAGATTGAATTGCGGCATCCTTGGCTTCATAGACAATCTTTCTGTTTTGGATAAAATAATATTGTTGAATGGGTTTGGGTCAATAAAAGGCTTAATATCTTCTGCAGTTCCCCAGTGTGCACCACCATATTCCTCACCGCGCCGCATATTTTTCCTATGAAGCCGATTCTCAAATTTTATATACCAAACAATTAAATACCCGGCAGTTATCCCTATCAGTAAATCATTCAAAGTAAACCGTGGAACCGATTTGTAAAGATATTCTACATTGTTTAAAATTTTAATTATATTTCCACCGCATAAACGACACAACTCTGCTATTCGACTGCATACGAAGCACGATATAAAATATGGCAGTAATATCAGGATTTTTTCTTTTACTGTTTTCTCCATAAACCGATTCATAAATACTCTTTCCTTCCTTCGGGCTGCTAACGTTGTGGTTCTGGCTTTATTCTGTCTTTTTCTACAGATTGTCGTTCCTGTTCCCTAGCTGCAACCCCATCTCGAAAAAAGGCAAGCTTCGCGCATTTACTGTCACGCTGGTTTTCCTTTTGTCGGTCATGTCGGTCGTTCAAGTAATCACTATATGCCTCCTTCATTGCCTGCAATATGGTATCTGCATTTTTTCCCTCATAAAACACAATATACGAAGGCTTCTTAGGATTTTGCATATCCTTCATAGCTGAATATCGTACCTTGTATTTCCTGCATGATTTGTCAAAGCATTTCATCACATCTGCTGTGATTGCTTCATCAACCTTTTTCACAAAACCAGATTTCTGCAATTCGCCTATATTAATATTTTTTGATGAAAACTTGATATCTTTTGTCGCCTTAAAAACAGCGCCTCGAACTGCATTCATCACTAATTTTGTTGTAAATTTCCCACCTGTCAGGATAAGACATATCCCTTTTTCCGCAGATTTTATTGCTTTTGGGGCTTGTTTTGATATCTGTTTCGATATTTGCACTGCACCAGTTTTTGTTTTACTTGTAGCTGACGAAGTAAGTTCATCTGTTATGCTTGACATCCATCTGCCCTCCTTCCTTTTGCCCCTAATTTATGCGGCGCCGCATAAATTTTTAGCGTGCCTCACCTTTTTGATGTTCTTGTTTTTCATTATGTCTTTCCTGCTTTTCTTGTGATTCTTGCTGCTTTTCATCTTGAATAATTTCTTGTTTCTTTTCATCCAGCTTCTCTAGCGAAAACTGTTTTTGATGTACATTTGATTCCTTTTTAAGTTCTTTTCGCTCACTAAAATATTGCTCTGCAATTTTCGCATTAATCTCTAATTTATCAATACGCGCAAGCATATTTTGTGCTTTTTCGCTCCTTGCTGTATAGGATTCTTTAACTTTTGTAAAATGTTTAATCAACCTTCCAAGTATCCCTTTTGCTTTATCGTAATTTTGTTTTGCCTCCTGTCCTGTAAGCACTCTAAAAATATTTCCAGTATGTACTTTTGCTTCATTTACCTCGTAACTAATTGCATTTAACTTATCAATCGCTTTTATTGTTTTATCTATCTGACCATCCAATTTCACTTTAGACTCTTTGTACATTTCTTTTAATCCAAGTTTCTGTACAATTTTGTTTAAAGCTATTAAACCGCGCACCTTAAAATCTCTTATAATACCTGCAGCCTTTTGAAATATTGTCCGTTTTGCCTGTTTCGTTTGCTCTGGTGCTTCCTTTGCACCTTGTTCCAGCATTTTTACTGCATCCATTATCCGGCTGTCATTTTGCAGTTTTTCTCCCATTTCGGTCAATTGATTAAGCTGCTTTTGTATATTTTGCAGTTCTTCATTAACTGCTTTTTGCTGTGCTTCCATTACTTGAAAATATTTTTGTACCAGATTTACGATTTGCGCATCCTGCTCCCTGTTTGCCTGTGTAAGTATATTGAATAACTCATTCAGCGGATTTAGATTTACTTCTACTTCTGGTGTTGCTGGATTATCCATTTTTTATGCTCCTTTCCTGCCAAACTGTGCCCTAGGCAGCACATTTTAATTGCTTAATATTTTTTGTTCTAATTCATTGATGTCATAGTTCTGCTTCATCTGCCAATCGTTAACAGTATGATACGCTGCTTGAGATGCAGAAAGTCTTTGGCCTGCAATAAGATTATCTATGCATTTTCGGATATAGGCAGACTTATTGCGTATCTTTGGTGAAGCATATTCCAATATGTTTTGGCATATTTCCAAAAATATCGACGGTGTTATAGATTGAATGTAAGCGATGAATAATCTAGCGTTTTTACAAGTCCCGAAATCTGTGCGATAATCTCTTTAACTGGAGAAGCATC
>VSNQ01000067.1:8993-24907 GCA_009774395.1 Lachnospiraceae bacterium | reverse complement strand
TTTAATAACCTTTTATTTCTATTTGTATTATATATTATAATACCCTTATTTTACATGATGTCCACTCCCTGCATGATGCCCCTGATGCGTTGTTCCCGTATGCCCTTGACAGCCCTCAATCCGATTATGGATTTCTCCAATTGTCATTGCATGGCAGTCATCAACAGTAATCGTTTCGTCATATTGGGAAAGCTCCAAGTAAACGCTGTATTTTCCAACCGACATATGATGCAGATGTGCTTCTTTCATACACGCAGCATCACTGATATATGTCATTGTTTGATAAAGTTCCAAAAACGTGTTTGTATTAAGCTTTTCCAGTATCGCCTCCGATCGGTCGGAAACAATCGTAAAAAACAACAGGGAATCTTCTGTAAGAAAGTAATTGGTACTTTCATAATCCAGCAATCGATCTATCGCTTTCATATAAGAAATATGCTTTAACGGCAATTCTTTGAGAATATCTTGCCCCTCCTGGTTATACGCCGAAGCCGATACCACCTTTCCAAAACGGTTAATACTTAGTTCAATAGAGGGATTTACGTCAATACTGATATAGGATATCGGGGTTTGATAGACCGCATACCCACCGACTCCCAGTATAAAAAACAGACAAACAAATGCTACCGCAAGTTTCGGAATGGAACGTGTTTTTAAATGCTTTGGGTTTTTCTGCTGTTTTTCAAGATATTGCAGCGTATTTTGTTTCAGTTCTTTTGATGCCTGTATCTCTTTCATGCTTTCCTGAATCAAATTCATTTCCACTCACCTCCCAAATTTTTGCGCAGCAGTTCCTTTGCTCTGGCAAGCCATGTATAAATGGTATTCTCCTTCCGCCCAAGGATTTTCGCAATTTCCACCGCAGGATATCCTTCATAATAGAACAGATAAATCACATTTCGATACTTTTCGGGCAGCTTTAAAACAACCTCCAAAATTTCCGAGGACGTATTATCCAGTACTTCTTGTTCTTCATTAATAATATCCAGCGGCACCCACTTTCTATGCGACAGAATACGCAGCCAATCTGTACAGGCATTGATTGTCACTCTTGCAAACCACGCTTTCTCATGCTCTGTGCTTTCAAACGCCTCTTCATAAAGCATATATTTCATATAAACTTCCTGAAATACATCCTCTGTATCATGCTGGTTTTTTAAATGTACCAAACAGATTCTTCGTACCATATCCGCATACATATCCATAACGCGTTTTAAATCCTCTGCGCTTTTCAAAGGTTCCCCTCCTTGTCCTTACATACCAAAAAACCCCGCCTGTTAGAGCGAGGTTCTCGAACAAAAGTACGGATTAATGATGATGTCCATATCCTGTCGAATAACTGTAAGAATGATGTGCTGATCCATCACAATCGCCGCCGTTAACACATACACCGTCAACGTCACAGCTTCCATCTGCATAGCAGTACGATCCGGAACAGATGCCCCCATAAATACATACACCGTTCACATCGCACTCTCCACCGCCGTCACAGTATCCGTTCGCATAGCACGTTGCATATTCGATAACGGGCTGCGTCGTTCTAGTGGTTCTTGCCCTTCCATGATGATGTCCATGTGCATATGCCACACTCGGCGCAGCACACACTGCTACAGCAGCCAATGTTAATACAGCAATACCTTTCGTTAATAATTTCACGTTTACCCTCCTATTCATTGCCATTGAATTATCCTTTTCGTTACTTTCTATAATTAATACGTTTGATAGGAAGGATTCCTTTCACTTATTTTATAATATTTGTAAAAATTTGCAAGTTTATTAACCCTTAACACCTCCAAGTGTAACACCGGCAATAATATATTTTGAAAGAAGCAAGTATACAAGAATAATTGGTACGATTGCAACCACAATCATCATATAAATTTTACCCAAGTCTTGGTTCATATAATCAGCACCTCGAAGGAGTGCGATCAGGATTGGTACTGTCATTTTATCTTTGGACTGGATAACAAGCGCAGGAACGAAGTAATTATTCCATGAACCCACAAACGAAAAGATTGCCTGAACTGCTATCGCCGGTTTCATAATCGGAAGGACAATCTGGTTAAAAGTCCGAAATTCCTTAGAGCCGTCGATTCTCGCCGCCTCGACCAAGGAAAGCGGAAGCGATGACTGCAGATAACTGTACATAAAGTAAAATACAGACGGCGAAGCAATCGCTGGTATAATCAAGGGAAGCAGGGAATCATTCATGCCCATGCCTGTAATCAAACGCAGAAATCCCATTGCCGTAACCTGTGTCGGCATAACAAGGATTGCCATAATAAATGTAAAAGCTGCTTTCTTTAACTTAAAATCATATGCATAAAGACCATACGCTGTTAATGCTGAAAAGTATGTACATAATGCTGCGGAACAACCAGATACAATTAAACTATTGATAATTCCTCGTACCATCGGAAAGGTACCATCATTTGCCACATTTTTAAAATTCGTAAAAAAATGGCTTCCAGGCAGCGCAGAAAACCCTTTCTGCAGATCTGCGTGAGAACGTGTCGCATTCACAATTAATATATAAAAGAAAAATAAACACATAAATGACAGAATAATCAGTACAATGTGTGCAAATATTGTCCGAAATTTGTTATAAGCATTTGAATTCATAACGTTATCTCCTTTCTGCCTTTTTTCTCTTCCTTGCAGCCGCCTTGGAACCGTCATCATCATTGTCATTTGTAATGCGGTAAACAATAAAGCATAAAATACCGCTGACAATAAACAGGTAAACAGACAACGCACCCGCCATACCATAGTTTTTGCTCTTTAAGTGGTTGTTAAGGAACATAATCAATGTCGTTGATGTACGATCTGGACTGCCTTGACCGTTTGTCAAAATCTGCGGTACATCGAACATCTGCAATCCACCGATAATCGCTGTAATCAGAGTGTAGGCAAGAATCGGTCGAATCATAGGAAGCGTTATAAGGAAAAACCGCTGTATGCTATTGCAGCCGTCAATCTCAGATGCCTCAAAAATATCTGGACTGATACCCATAATTGCAGCCATTAACATAATGGTTGAATTACCGAACCACATTAGAAAGTTCATTACGCCAACTAAGCTTCTTGTTCCAAATGCAGTACGCATAAAATCAATCGGTTCACTTGTAAGTCCCACCGACTGTAGAATTGAATTAATTGGTCCTTTGTTTGAAAATAACGCAAAGAATAACATCGCAAACGCAGACGCCATAATTAAGTTTGGCAGATAAATAACCACCTTAAAAAACTGCTGACCGCGGATTTTCAAACGCGCATCCACAAACCATGAGGCAAGCAGCAGCGCAATTACAATCTGCGGAATAAAGCCAATAATCCAAAGGATTAATGTATTCGCTGCATATTTAAACATATCTGATTTCAGCAGACTGATATAATTTTCCATTCCGACAAAATTAGGCCCGATTTGTTTCAGACCGGAACGGTAATATTCAAAAAAACTGTATCGTATGGTATCTACCAATGGAATCAGTGAAAAAATAAAGAAACTTACGAAAAATGGAAGAATAAAAATATATCCCCATTTTGAATAGTCTATCTTTTTACGTTTTTGTTTCATAAGCTACCATTCCCCTCTTTCTAAGACTACGGTGCATAAAAGCACCGCAGCCAATGGTTTTATGATGTTAGTTTGTTTTGAGATTCATTATTCTGGCCACTGAATCTCTGTAATTTCAGGATAACGCTCCTTAATCGCTGTTTCAAAGTTTTCCTTTGCCTTATCGTAATCAATCTGACCCTGTAAATAATCGCCGAACGCATTCTGGATTAACTCTACACAGCCTTGATCATATGCGGAAAGCGGTGCCATTTTTATAGAATCTGCACTCGGTGTAAAGTACGTATATGGATTCTGTCCACCAAGAAAATCGGATGCAAAAGAATCATCTGTTGCTGCTGTCTGCATTAATGATTTTGCATTTGTAAAGTCTGCATACTTTTGAGAGATCTTTGTCAAATTGTCCGCATTTGCGGTAAGCGCAAGAAGGATATCTTTTACGTGCTGTGGGTTGTCTGTGCCCTCTGCTGCAAGAACGTACGTTCCACCCCAGTTATATACAAGAGGTGCGCTTGTAACTGCCCATGAGCCTTCTGCACCATCCCAGTTCGGTTTTAATTGTGTATCAATCCCCCATGCCGGGAACAAAAATGCAAATACTTTTGAGCTGGAACTCATTGCTGTAAACCAGTCGGAATTCCACTGTCCCTTTACTGCGGGATCGAAATAGCCCGCTTCATTCCATTCCTTAGAATCCTCTACCCAGTCAAGAATCTTTTGGTCAACTTTGACCACCGTAGGATTTTCCGGTGTAACCCATGCGGTAGAAATATTATTGCTGTATGTGCGGAATGTATCTGTATAGCATGAGAATGTATAATATCCCTTTGCTTTCAGCTCCTCTGCTGTTGCCTTCATGGTATCCCAGTCTGCGGTCTTTTTCGCAATCTCTGTGGGATCATCCGTACCGAATACTTCGTTTGCAATATCGCGGCGGTATACCAATACGCCCGGGCAAGCCTGCCATGTTGTAGCTCTCATTTCGCCATTCTGGTCACTGGCAATCGTCTTTGTAAATTCAAACTGGTCTGCCAGATCTGTTTCCGGATTAATTCCCAAAGATGTCAATGTCTTTGCCGCATCAATATCTGCATCTGTATACTTTACAACATAATCTATCTCTGCTGCGAAAATATCAACCTTATCATCATCTGCTGCATTTAACTGGTTGCTCAGTGCTTCATCAAGCTTATCCTGATATACACCATCTTGGTTTGGATTAATAATCCAGCGGATTTGCGTTCCATCCTTTAAGGTAGATGTTGTTTTGTCATTCGATGTGCTCTCAATCTCCGGATAAACTTCCGTAATACGATTACGGAGTTCGTCATTAAAACTATAGATATTAATTACCAAACCTTCGTCGCCGCCTGCGGATGCATCGCTGGCATTTGCGTCACTGTCTGTATCAGCGCTGACATTTGCATCTGTGTTTGCATCTGTGTTAGCATCTGTGTTTGCATCAGCATTGCTTTCATTGCTGCTGTTGGAGTCACCATTAGAACTTGGTGTGTTTGTTGGTGTCGTATTTTTATCTCCGCATCCTGCCAGACTTCCTGCCAAAACCGTAGATACAAGCAACACACTTAATAATTTCTTCTTCATAAATATGTACCTCCTACATAATAAAAATTGTTTCATCATGGGCTTTCCCTGTTATATTTCCCTTGATGTAGCCTTATTATATAATGTTTCTTTTTGACGATATATTAGATTGATTGCCAAAATATCAAATTCATGCTACAATATTTATGCATTTTTAAAAAATCAGAATTATAATCAACCATAAAAATTGTACATAATTTAAGTGCACATTTATACATGGGGAAAGGAAAGGCAAAACTATGAATTTAGTACAAGAATGGTATACCCAAGAAACAAGATACAGCGAAGAAGAAACCTACCATCGCCCGATTAGTGAAGAAAATCTTTTCTATCATGCCGTTAGTTCCGGTGATATAGACTTTGTCCGGCAAAACTGCAGACAGCAGAAATTTGCAGAAACAGAAGGTGTCGGTATTCTTTCTCATGATGCCGTTACCAACTTAAAATATCACTTTGTAATCACAACAGCATTTATAACGCGGCTGTGCATCAGCGCCGGCATGGAATCAGAACAGGCTTTCCGGCTAAGCGACTTCTATATTCTAAGGCTGGATAATCTCCATACGATACATGGTGTAATCGATCTCCACGACCGCATGGTACTGGATTTTACCGGAAAAATGCGTATTTTGGTGCGCAACTCCGGAATGTCCAAGCCTGTCAATGTCTGTATCGACTATATCTATGCGCATATCAAGGAACGGATTACCATTGAAGACCTAGCTGATTATACCGGTTTATCCGCAAGCTATCTGTCGCGCCTGTTTAAAAAGGAAACAGGGACTTCCATTAGCGACTATATCCGCGAGAAGAAAATTGAAAAAGCTGAAAATCTTTTGAAATATTGTGATTACAGCCTAATTGAGATTACAAATTATCTTTCGTTTTCCTCGCAAAGCCATTTTATCCAACTTTTTAAGGAATTTACAGGAATCACCCCCAAAAAATATCGTGATTTATATTCCTGTTCTAGTTGGAACGTTTCGGAACCAAAAAAAGCAAGCGCTACCCAATTATAACGGCAGCACCTGCTTTTTGCTATGTCAACATTCATAGCAATTGCATTACAATCCTATTTTTAATGCATAATTACTATGACATAAACAGTTCAATTTCTGTCTGTTGTGTAAGCAATTCCTCCGGCACATAATTATCTGTCAACTCCTTACCGTTGACAAACATCTTTTTAAATCCAGACTGTACATGATTAGGGTTGTTAACCGTAATATGTAAATGCTTTCCTCTGAAATCCTTTTCGATTTCAAATCGCTCCCACGCTTGCGGAATAGACGGTGCAATCCTAAGGCCATAGAAATCTGGACGCATTCCTAAAATACCCTCCACGCAGCCGACCATAACGGTTGATGCAGTTCCGGTAAGCCAATGCACATGAGAACGCCCGAAATGCGGACTAGCTTTTCCTTCTGTAAACTGTCCATAACAGTATGGCTCTAACTTTCGAATTTCTGCGCGTTCGTTCTGCGCTGCTGGTGCATTTTCCATAAAGTATGAGAACGCACGTTCTCCATGCCCACACAATGCTTCTGCAAGAATAATCCAGCCCTGCGACTGCGAAAAAATACCTGCGTTTTCTTTTGTTCCAGCATTGTAAATTACAGCAAGCGCTCCATCAAACGCATATTTACGATATGGCGGATCCATTAAAATTGCACCATATTCTGTATTTAATCGTTCGTATACTACATTTAATGCTGTTTCTGCCTGATCACCTGTTGCAAGTCCACTAATTACTGCCCAGCTTTGCGGGTTCAGCCACATATTGGCTTCTGGATCTGTGCGTTTCCCAATTACTTCGCCCCTCTCGGTAAAACCACGGATAAAACGATCTTCATTCCAGCACAGCTTTTGTATCAGTGTTCCCAGCTTTTCCTGCTGTTCTTTTAAATACTGTATATAGTCCTCGTCCTTTTTATACGCCGCAAATTTCTGCAAGATTGACATAGCAAGGTAAAATTGCAATGCAACAAATGTAGATTCGCCCTGTTCTCCAAGCCTTAAGCAGTCATTCCAGTCGGCATATAATCCAGCCGGCATTCCATGTGGTCCCAAATGATTCATAGAAAACGCAATTGCACGTTTTAAGTGTTCATATACTGTCCCTTCATCCTTATTGGCAAATGGAATCACTTCATCAATAAAGGAAAGATTTCCTGACTCGGATATATACTTATATACTGTCGGAAACAGCCACAACGCGTCATCTGCACGGTACGCGGGATGCCCTGTTTCTTTAACATAAGACGCATCATCCGGCGTATCCTCATGCCCTGCATTATGATCGAATTTAACAAGCGGCAGACCGCCTCCGTTATCTACCTGCGCAGACAACATAAAGCGAATTTTCTCTACTGCCAGTTCCGGCGCAAGATGAATCACGCCTTGTATATCCTGCACAGTGTCGCGGTATCCGTATCCATTGCGCAGACCACAGTAAATAAAGGAAGCTGCACGTGACCAGATAAATGTCATAAAACAGTTGTAGGCATTCCATGTATTAATCATTGTATTAAATTCCGGACTTGGCGTTTTTATCTGAAAATGAGATAGTTTTTCATGCCAATATGAAACAAGCTCTTTCCATTCCCTATCACAAGTTTCTTGGCAGTTTTGGTATTGTCCCAAAAGTTCTGCTGCCTCTGTATCACTTTTCATTCCCAAAATAAACACAAACTGCTTTGTTTCGCCTGCTTCTAGTGTAATCTGTGCCGCAAGCGCACCACAACCATTTTCATTATAATTCGTTATGTTTCCAAGCATGCCGCTTGTTACACCATCTGGATTCTGATAGCTGTGATATCTGCCTAAAAATTGCTCCCTATCGCCGCAGTAAGAGGAAACTTTCGCTCCTGCCAATCCAAAGAAACGTTCGATAACCGTTTTATTATCTACATTTTCGCCATCCTCTAAGCATTCTAAATTGCCGTGAACAAACTGGCAAATACGGTTTCCATTAAAAACGGTCTTTGTAATAAACTGCGAATACTGCAAATTTACCTGATCCTGCTCGTAATTACTGTTATTGGTAAACTCTGCATATCCTGTAATTGTCAGATTTCTTGTTATTTTGGAATTATTTGTTAAGCTTACATTCCAAACCTCGTATTCCTTTCCCAACGGAACATAATAGAGTACCTCGGAATGAATATCGCTGTAATCTGCAAGTATTCTGGTATATGCAGTTCCGTGGCGGCACACACTCTTATAGAACGCCAAGTCTTTGCCTACCGGCTGCCATGACGCTGACCAATAATCCTTGCTGTCATTATCACGTATATAAATATAACGCCCCGGCTGATCAAAATTATTAAAAATATAACGCAGTATCCTTCCGTTTGCACCGGACTTTGCAAAGCTGTATCCGCCTGCATTGTTGGATATTACTGCACCATACTCCGGTGAACCAAGATAGTTTGCCCACGGTGCCGGCGTGTCTGGTCTGTCAATTACATACTCTCGTTTTTCGTCATCAAAATAGCCAAATTTCATATATGCTCCTATCTGGTCTGTCGGAAAATAATACGATTTTTTAAAAACCCTTATCTCCCGACAGCCCGTTTTTATTGTAAAGTGTGAAAATATTTTTATACTTTTTAAACCTTCTTCATTAAATCTCGGTTTAAGATTCCTCATGATTGGTCAAATCGGATTCTTCACTTTCCGAAACTTCTGATTCTGGTTCTTCTGTCTTAATTGTATTCTTTGGTTTCTTGCTGATCTTTAGTTTCTTGCTGATCTTTAGTTTCTTGCTGATCCTTGCTTTCTTGCTGATCCTTGCTTTCTTGCTGATCCTCGCTTTCTTCTTCGGTCTGCAACTGTGTAGATTCTTGGTCATTTTCGTCCTGTGTTTGTGAATCTGTGGAAGTTCCTTGGTTCTTGTTGTCTTGTGGATCAGACTCCTCAGTTTCCGATTCTTCTGTCTTTATATCTTCACTTTCCGATTCTTTTGTCTTAGATTCTTCTTCGTTAATTGTTTCTTCTGTTTCTTTGTCGGATTTTGTATTACTTTGTATCTTTACAACACTGATATCGTCAATTTCAATGGTTGATATCGGTGTCGATATAATTACATCATTCCCGTTCTCATCTTGGCTTTTTATCTGCCCCATTGAAATTAGAAACTGTATCTGTTCATTGGTGTCTTTGTCTACATTCAACGTATAATCTACTTCTTTTATTTCATTTGCAGCCAATACTAAATCTTCTCCTCCGTACCAGCTATAACTTGGATCTAAGAATGCATATTTAACAGTTCTTGCCTCTGTCGATTTTATCTTTATCGAAACTTGATATTTTTCCCCCTGTTCCAGAGTCAATAAAGTTTTATATTTTAATTGTATATGCCAATCCTCATCGCCAACACTCGTAATATTATATATTGCTTTACCATTTTCAAAACTTACATCTGCCGCACCCGGTGCCGTCACTGCATTCTCCCATCCTTCTTCTCCTTTGGCAAAATCGCCATTTTGAATCAGATTGTCTGTACTTGGTTCTGGATTGGGATCTGGTTCTTCTGGTTTTGGATCTGGCTCCTCTGGATTCGGGTCTTCTCCTTCTTCGGGCGGATTTGCTTCCGTTTCTTCATCTGGTGCTGTATCTTTTTCTACCTTTGTTATACTGATATCAGCAATTTCAATGGTTGATGCTGGTGTATCTATCGGTTTTTTATTCTCATCCAATATCTGTCCCATTGATATCACAAAATCAATTGTGCTTACAGATGCTTTATCCTCTCCTACATTAACTATTCGGCTGATGGATTTCTGTCTGTTGGCATTTAATTCAATATCTTCTCCGCCATACCAGTCATAATTTGCTTTTGGATCTAACAAGGAAAACTTTACAATTCTTGCCTCTGTTGATTTTATCTTCAAGTTAACTTTATAAGATGCTCCTTTTTCCAGTGTGATATTGGATTGCTTTAACTGTATATTCCAGTCCTCAGTCCCTACATTTGTGATTTTATATACCGCTTTTCCATCAAATGTTGCTTCTGCCTCGCCTGGTGCTGTTACTGCACTTATCCAGCCTTCTTCCCCTTTGGCAAAATCACCATTCTTTATTAGCTGAGTACCAATTTCAACTGGTTTTGGTTCTTCTGGTTTTGGATCTGGCTCCTCTGGATTCGGGTCTTCTCCTTCTTCGGGCGGATTTGCTTCCGTTTCTTCATCTGGTGCTGTATCTTTTTCTACCTTTGTTATACTGATATCAGCAATTTCAATGGTTGATGCTGGTGTATCTATCGGTTTTTTATTCTCATCCAATATCTGTCCCATTGATATCACAAAATCAATTGTGCTTACAGATGCTTTATCCTCTCCTACATTAACTATTCGGCTGATGGATTTCTGTCTGTTGGCATTTAATTCAATATCTTCTCCGCCATACCAGTCATAATTTGCTTTTGGATCTAACAAGGAAAACTTTACAATTCTTGCCTCTGTTGATTTTATCTTCAAGTTAACTTTATAAGATGCTCCTTTTTCCAGTGTGATATTGGATTGCTTTAACTGTATATTCCAGTCCTCAGTCCCTACATTTGTGATTTTATATACCGCTTTTCCATCAAATGTTGCTTCTGCCTCGCCTGGTGCTGTTACTGCACTTATCCAGCCTTCTTCCCCTTTGGCAAAATCACCATTCTTTATTAGCTGAGTACCAATTTCAACTGGTTTTGGTTCTTCTGGTTTCGGATCTGGTTCTTCTGGAATATCTCCCTCACCTGCCAGTTTTATGACACTGATATCATCTATTTCTATGGTTGATATCGGCGTTTCGATTCCTTCTATGTTACCCATTGAGATAACAAACATTATCTTATTATTAGTTTCTTTATCTACTTTTAACGTATAGTTTATTTCCTTTACTTCATTTGCAGCCAATATTAAATCTTCTCCGCCATACCAGTTATAACTTGGATCTAAGAATGCATATTTAACAGTTCTTGCCTCTGTTGATTTTATCTTCATAGTTACTTGATAGCGTGATTCTTTTTCCAAAGTCAATAATTCCGTATGCTTTAACTGTATATGCCAATCCTCCGTGCCTACATTACTTATCTGATAAACTGCCTTTCCCTCTTCAAAGCTTACCTCTGCTGCACCTTCTCCTCCAACAGTATTTTCCCAGAATTCTTTCCCTGCGGCAAAATCTCCGTTTTGGATTAAGTTGGTATTTGGTTCTGGCAGCGGTTCTTCCTGCGGTTCTGTTTCTTCTAATGTAATATTATCAATTACAACTGTATGCTTCTGTGCTACCTGTTCTCCATCTACACCACCCATTGAAATGCTTAGAATTGTACTTGGATCCGTATCATAATCCATCTTAAATACTGTCGCAAAATTTTGGAATTGTGATGTCAATGCCGCTCTTGGCTCACCAGAATATGGTGTCCAGTTGTCATCACTGGTACCATCTCTTTGCAGTGCATACATAATCGTTCTGTCTGTCGTCGATTTCGCATCAAATGCAAGTTTGTACCATTTATCCTTTTCCAATTTAATATTATTTTGCTTTAACTGAATGTACCATGCCTGGTTGCCAGTATCCGCAATATCAATAGAGAATGCTTTGTCTTCCTTTAATTCGTCCACAATATAACTTGGTACTTTCGCCGCATCATTTACATACACTTCGTATCCTGTCAGACCGCTAGAAAAATCTCCATTTACAAGCAAACCGTCCTCTTGAACACGAACATTATCAATAAACGTTGTGCCTGCTGTTCCTAACAGGAAACAAATCTCACTCCCCTGCAGATCTGCTGCTGTTTCAAACTCGTATTTATATTCCTTTGTTTCTGTCGTTAACGTACTATCAAATTCTTGACCAGCAATTTTTGCCTTTATGGTCTTTTCCTTGTCTGCACGTGCATCAAAACTTAACGTATACTTCTTTCCGCCTGATATTGCAATCGGATTCTGGTATACTGATACTTGCTCTAAACTGCTTGCGGTATCCGGAACCACCACTCTTAATTCCCGTTTAAAGTCTTCTGTTACAGACACGGTTGCACCCTTGCATTGCGCATGAATATCCCAATCCCAGTAAGCAAGCCGCAGTCTTTTGGGCTCATTGCCTTCATTAAACTGTCCATTATATACATAATTTCCATCTGGCAAAATACCTTTTTCTTCCTGCTCTGCTTCCTTCAGCCGTTTTAGTTTCACATTGCTAATATGAACTGCCGCTGTTGAGCCCTGATTTCCAAGATTAAATTCAACTCTACCGTTTGCATCGCTATCGGAAGTCATATCAAACTCATGTTTAAATGACTGCTTTTCTTTTGTTAAATCTACTGTTGTATCATCTAAGTACCGGATATATCCTCTATCGGGAGCGGAAATTCCTGTAATCATCGTACGTGCATCATCTGCATAAGCATCATAGGTCAACTCATATTTGTAATTCTTCTCTATTGGCAAATCTGCCTGTACAATCTGTACACTGTAATTCAAAGAACCTGCATTTGTCGTTGTAATATGTAATGCCTTATCAGAAATCGCCGCAGTTGCCTCTCCCTCTCCTGCCAAGAGCAGCTGCCAATGGGAATCTGCCTTTGTTAAATCTTCCTCTGTGGAAAAATCTCCATTAATTATATAATTTCCGTCACTGTCCGGATCTCTTAGTTTTACTTCGGTTTCCGGCTTATCCACGTCTGTTTCATAACTATCCTTCTGATAAACTTTAACATAATCAATTACAAACTGTGCATTGTCACCAAACTCTGCATCTTCATCTGGATATCCAACCCAGCTTCCACCGACTGCCAAATTGAGAATCACATAAAACGGCTGGTCATATGGTGCCGGATAAGCGACCTCTCCAAACCCTGTTTTCTTAGTAAACCAATCATTTACTGTATAGAATAAGGTATCATCCACATAAAACCGAAATTCGTCGGGATCCCATTCGCAAGCAAATACATGGAACTCATTTCCAAAATCACCTTCCCCTTCTGGTAATATATAACTGCCTTGCTTTTGTGTATGCGGTTCTCCGAAGTGAAGTGTACTATATGATGTTGAAAGCGCACTGCCATGAACTTCCATAATATCAATCTCACCACACTTAGGCCATTGTCCGTAATAGCTTTCGTCTGTAGGCATCATCCAGAATGCTGGCAAAAATCCTTTGCCGCTTGGTACTTTTGCCTTAACCTCAAATCTTCCATATTGGAAATCGTGTTTTCCTTGTGTGTTAATTCTTCCTGATGTATAATGCGCTTTATCACCGGTTCCTTCCTTAATTGCCTGAATATAAAGCTTGCCGTCTTTTACATAGATGTTTTCCTTTGCATCTACATATTCCTGCAGTTCTGCATTTACCCAACCCGGTTCATGATATTCATAATTCCAGTCATCGGTATTGAGATTTTCTCCCTCGAAATTATCCTCCCATACGAGCTGATAAGAAGATGCGATTTCACCACTGTTTTTGGCTGGAATCATTCTCGTATTTTCCGCTTTGCAGCGGCTGCATACTTGTCTTTCCAAGCCTGCTGCGTTCTCTGTAGCTTTCACTGTCACAATCCACCTTCCATAATGATGTCCTAATGCTTCCGTAACTTCTTGTTTCTTTCCACCACATTCAGTACAAACATACGTTTCAATTCCAGTTTCTGTACAGGAAGCTGCTCTATTATCCTCTTTTTTATCTTCCTCCGATACCGGATTCCATTTATGATCCTTACAGTCTGTAACCAATACATGACAATTCTCTGTAATGCCGTTCGCTGTCACTTTAATATCTGCTTCACCCAGCTTTTTCGCTGTGATGACACCTTTTTTCACTGAAACAGCTTTTGTATTTGTCGATACGTATTTCACAGATTGACTCGCGCCGACAACATCGGCAGACAATGTTGCTGTGTCTGTTGGATTCAGCACATAATAGTTTTTCTCCAGCTCTACTTTTGCTTCTTTTACCTGAATCCAGCACTTGGCTGTCACACCGTTTGCTGTCGCAGTAATCAATGCACGTCCATCTTTATTTGTTCTCACGGTAACCTTACCTTTTGCGGAAACTTCTGCAACCTGTTTATTGTTGCTGTCCCATTCCACTTTTTTGCTTGCACCGTCCACTTTGGCTTTTAATGTAACTGTATTTCCTTTTCCTTTTGTATAAAGTGTGTAGGAACTTTGATTTAACGTAATAGTAGGAGCAAACTCTTGAACAATTACCTTTACAGATGTATTCACACCGTTTGCTTCTGCTGTAACCGTCGTCGTTCCAGCCTTTTTCGCAGTAAGCTTACCCTTGCTGACAGAAACAATTTTCTTATCCGAACTCTTCCATTTTATGGTTGGTTTCCGCCCTGTTACGTTATAATCTAGTGTATAAGTTTTTGCGTTTCCTTTTGTTTTTAAATGAACTATATTCTCTGCGATTGATATATCCGTTTCCTTTACCTCAACTAGACAATAATCAGTTTTTCCCTCGTACGTCGCAGTAACGATGGCTGTTCCTGCCTTTTTTGCCGTAACCAGCCCCTTGTTATCCACTTCGGCTATGGTATTTTCACCGCTGATGCTCCATGAAACTGCCGCATTCTTAGGGGCATTCGTTTTTAACTGCTTACTTTCAGAGGATGCACCTGCATATAACAGAATCTTTTCTTCATTAATTGAAATTCCCTGCTGTACTCTGACCTTACACTCCGCCGTTACACCATTGGCTGTAGCAGAAATCACTGCTTCCCCTTCGCTCTTTCCTGTCACTTTACCACCTTTTACAGTCGCAACTTGTGGCTTAGAGCTTTGCCATGTGATTTTTTTCGATGCGCCAATTATTGTCGGCAGCAATTTAATAGAGCTTCCTGCCCCTTTGGTGCTTAACTGCATTTCATTTACATTGAAAGAAATCGCATTATCCAATACTGTAACCTTGCAGGAAGCAGTTTTACCATTCGCTGCAGCAGTTATGGTCGCCGTCCGGGTGCTTCTTCCCTCTAATGCAGTACATGTTACATTTCCCTGATTATCAACTTTCACAACACTCTCGTTACTGCTGCTCCATACTACTGTTTTATCAGCGCCTTTTACTGTTGCTTTAAGTTTGAGTGTTGTACTGTCTGATGATTCTTTTCCACGATAGATCGCTGCTGCCGTTTTATTTAGCCGAATGCTTGGCTCTACCACTGTAACCAAACATGTTTCACGTGGGAATCCGACTCCAGATGAAATAATGGCTTTTCCTTTTCTAAGTCCCGTTACAAGTCCGTCTTCCCCCTCTTGATCTACTCTTGCAACATTCTCATTCCAAGATGTCCACCGCGTTTTCGGTTTTTTATTGCTTTGTTCCGCTCCGTTAATTTGAAGAATTAACGGATTTTCCTCGTCACCGACATTAATCGTTTTTGTCTTTATATTGATGGAAAACGGATTTTCAGCATATACGCCAATTCCGCCGACAAAAACCATTAGAAATAAGATTAAAATATAACCATATATTCTTTTTCTCACTACCCATCCCTCTTCTTTCTTCTAAATGCTTTCTATCTCTTTTATCTACCTTCCGTCCTCTTTTTTCTGACAATTTCTTTCCTTGTCCAATCTCGTTCTCCAATCTCGTTCTCCAACGCTGCTTCCATTCTAACATTGGGAGCTGCTTTTATTGCGTCACTGTTCCCAACTCTGCTTCCATTCTAACATTGGGAGCTGCTTTTATTGCGTCACTGTTCCCAACTCTGCTTCCATTCTAACATTGGGAG